>JAHYIW010000015.1 GCA_019429445.1 Desulfuromonadaceae bacterium | reverse complement strand
CAGCTCTTTTGTAGGAGCGGCTTTAGCCGCGAACCATCGCGCCTGAAGGCGACTCCTGCAACGTCATTCCGGCAGGGGTTTAGCCGGAATCCAGGGTTTTGAGGGTTGAAAGTCTAGATCCCCGACAAGATCGCTCGGGGATGACGACCTTTGGGTGGGCAGGTGAATAGTTACAAACTTTTTTAACAGGGATGAACAGGATGAAAGGGATAATGGCAAAAATCAAGGCTACAGCTTCTTGGTTTTAAACCAGAAATGCCTTTATGATTTATCTCCTTTATCCCTTGTATCCCTGTTAAATTGCATTTGTTTTGTTTGTGTCGAACACGTTGATTAGCGACGCAGGTTTTGGAAAAAGAATGATTTCCCGCAGGAATGCCCTTGCGGGTTTTGCGAACGGAATAATGACGTGAGCAAAGGTATTGTCTATCTGATTGGTGCCGGGCCCGGTGATCCGGGGTTGATGACCGTCAAGGGGCGCGACTGTTTGCATCGCGCCGAGGTGGTGGTTTACGATTATCTGTCCAATCCGGTCTTCCTTGATGATGCTCCGGCAGCCGCCGAGCGCATCTATGTTGGCAAGAGCAAGGGACGGCACCATGCGCCGCAGGACGAGATCAATGCCCTGTTGGTCGAGAAGGCGCGGGCGGGTAAAGTCGTTGTTCGGCTCAAGGGGGGCGACCCCTATGTTTTCGGTCGTGGCGGTGAAGAAGCGCAATATCTGCACCGGCACAAAATCCCCTTTGAGGTGGTTCCCGGTATCACCGCCGCGTTTGCCGCCGCCGCTTATGCGGGGATTCCTCTGACCCACCGCGACTACACCACCAGCCTTGGGCTGGTAACCGGCCACGAAGATCCGGCAAAAAAAATGTCGAGTCTTGACTGGGAGAAGTTGGCGACCGGTGTTGGGACCCTGGTTTTTTATATGGGGATGGCAAATCTGCGCGTCATTGCCGAACAACTGATGGCTCACGGGCGCGCGCCGGAAACGCCGGTCGCAATTATCCGCTGGGCGACCACGCCCCGGCAGGAAACGGTGGTGGCGACCTTGGCCGATGTTGTCGTCAAGGCCAGCGAAGCGAAGATCAAACCCCCGGCGGTCATTCTGGTTGGCGAAGTGGTCAATCTGCGTGATGAATTACGCTGGTTTGACAATCGGCCCCTCTTCGGCAAGCGGGTGATGGTGACCCGCGCCGCAGCTCAAGCCGGAGAATTTGCCGCACTGCTGACAGCACTCGGCGCCGAGGCGGTCTGCTGCCCGACGATTGAAACGGTTGCTCCCGCCGATTGGACCGATCTCGATGTCGCCATCGCCGGTCTGCCGCGGACCGATTATCTGATTCTGACTTCGGCCAATGCGGTTCGCTTTTTCTTTGCCCGGTTGACAGAACTGGGGCAGGGCGTTCGTGCTCTCGCCGGAGTCAAGATCGTTGCCGTCGGGCCGAAGACCGCCGGAGCAATTGAAGAACGCGGCATCTACGCTGATCTGATGCCGAGTGATTATCGCGCCGAAGGGGTTGTCGAACTGCTGACTGAAAAAGGGGTCAAGGGTTCCCGCGTCCTCTATCCGAAGGCCAATCTGGCGCGCGACCTGATCCCGAGCAAGCTGCGCGCGGCCGGGGCACTGGTGAGCGATCCGGTTGCCTATCGGACGATTGTTCCCGAAGGCGATGGCGTGCGGATTCGTGCCATGCTCGCAGCAGGCGAGATTGACGTCGTGACCTTTGCTTCGTCGTCAGCGATCGATAACTTTATAAAGATGGTTGGGGATGATGCTCCGCACTTGCTGGATCGCGTGGCGGTCGCTTCAATCGGTCCGTTGACGAGCAAAACGGCGCTCAGGCAGGGGATTTCTGTCGCTGTTGAACCGGAGCAGGCGACGGTTGACGATATGCTCGCGGCTCTTATCGCTTATTATCAGACCCGGCAAACTTAACGTGCCGCACCGGAGGTAAACAGAATGGTTTTTCCAGAATTTCGAGGGCGCCGTTTACGGCGCAACGACACCCTGCGCCGCATGGTTCGTGAGACCCACCTGCGGGTCGATGATTTTATCTATCCGATGTTTTCGGCGTTCGGTAAAGATATCAGGAAAGAGATTGCATCAATGCCGGGGATTTACCAGCAGTCGATTGAACATATCGTCGCCGAGGCGCAAGAGGTGCATGCGCTCGGGATTCCGGCGGTGATTCTGTTCGGGATTCCCGAGGAGAAGGATGCGGTCGGTTCCGACGCCTACAGCGATAGCGGAATTATTCAGGAGACGATCCGCGCGATCAAGGCTGCGGTGCCGGAACTGCTGGTCATCACCGATGTCTGTATGTGCGAATATACCGACCACGGCCACTGCGGGATCATCAAAAATGGTGATGTTGATAATGACGCAACATTGGAACTCCTTGCGGCCGAGGCGCTTTCACATGCACGGGCCGGTGCCGATATCGTCGCTCCGTCCGATATGATGGACGGGCGGGTGTTGGCGATTCGCGAGGTGCTCGATGAAAACGGTTTTGAACATATTCCGGTGATGAGCTACGCTGTCAAGTATGCCAGCGCCTACTACGGACCGTTCCGTGATGCCGCTGATTCGACGCCGCAATTCGGTGATCGCCGTTCGTATCAGATGGACCCGGCCAACCGGATCGAAGCATTTCGGGAGGCGGAACTTGATGTTCAGGAATGCGCCGATTTCCTGATGGTCAAACCGGCGCTGGCCTATCTCGATATCCTGCGCGATCTCAAGGATCGTTTCGACCTGCCGCTGGTTGCCTATAACGTCTCGGGCGAATACTCGATGATCAAGGCCGCCGCTGCCAAAGGATGGATCGATGGCGACCGGGTCATGCTCGAAACGCTTCTCGGCATGAAACGCGCCGGTGCCGATCTGATCATCACCTATCATGCCAAAGAGGCGGCGCGTTTACTGAATGGTTGAATTGTGTGCTGAACTATTTTGTATAATGGGGGCGACCACTGGTCGCCCCTGTTTGCTTTTCACGGGAGAATCATGATCGAACCGTTTTTTGAAAAAACAGTCCTGACCAACGGTTTGCGGGTCGTCACTGTTAATCAACCGCAACTGCACAGCGCCGAGATGGTTTGTTATGTTGGTGTTGGAAGTCGCAACGAAACGCCGGCGACGGCAGGCACATCGCATTTTCTTGAACATATGTTGTTCCGCGGAACCGCCGAGCATGCCACCAGTCTGGAGCTGGAAAGTGCTTTTGAAATGATCGGCGGCGCGGTGAACGCGTCCACCGACGCTGAAACAACCTGTTTTCATTCGCGCCTGCATCCGCACCGTCTGGCGGAGGGGGCGCAACTTTTCGCTGCCATGATCCGTCGCCCCCGGTTCGGAGACTTAGAGGTTGAACGTAAGATTATTCTTGAAGAGGCGATGGAAGACCTCAATGAAAAAGGGGAGATGATCAATCCCGACTATCTCACCGGACAACTGTTGTGGCCGGGGCACCCGCTGAGTCTGCCGACAATCGGCACCCTTGAGGCCATTCGTGCCCAGAGTCTGGACGGTTTGCGCCACTACCTGCAACAATACTACACTCCCACAAACATCGTTCTGACCGTTGCCGGGGCGGTGGAACATGAAGCGGCGGTGGCCGCTGCCGAAATGGCTTTCGGTGATTGGCACGGCACCCCGGCACCGCCACCGCAGCTGCTCCCCCCCCCGGTCGAGACCGCCTTGCCGGAGTTGGTCTGGATTCGCGATTCCGATTCACAGATCAACCTGCAACTGGCCTTTCCCACCCCCGGTCGGGACGATGAACGACAGATGTGTTTCCGCGTGTTGCGCCGGATGCTGGCCTGGGGGGGGACCTCACGCTTGATGCATGGTTTGCGCGAGCGGCTCGGTCTGGTTTATCATGTCGATGCCAACCTGAGCATGTTTGTCGATGGTGGAGTTTTTTCCATCGATCTGACGACAACGCCGGTGAATCTGGTTGCGGCGATAGGAGGAACCCTGTCGATTCTTGCCGCGGTGCGCGACACTCCGGTCTCTGTTGAGGAACTGACGCGGGTCAAGCAGAGCTACCTTTATGCCCTTGACTTCAGTCGCGATCATGCCGAGGAAATGGCCACCCGCTATGGCTGGGGGGAACTCACCGGGTGTGTGCGTGATATTGAACAGGATCGGCATGATATCGAAGCGGTGACCGCGGCCGACCTGCTTGCCGTTGCCCGCGATGTATTTCGCGGGACGCTGTTAAAAGGTGCTATCGTCGGCCTTTGGAAAAAGACCGATATTACCGCAGTCAAAAAATTGCTGGCAAAATTCTAACGCAAAAATCATCTGAACGGTTCGCTTGTGCGCTCGTTTGTGGCAGAATGTACCTGTAACCGGGGGCGCCCCACTGATTTTGAAAGGTTATGGCGGATGAAATTCATCAATCAATTGATCGCGGGTTTACTGTTACTCGGGTCCACCGTTCCGGTTTATGCCGCTGATGTTCCCCAGTTGACCGTGCGCGGCGCAGCGACGATTGCCGTTCCGGCAGATCGAACCTTGATTGAACTCGCGGTAGAAACCGGGGCAGATAACGCGAAGCAGGCCATCGAAGAAAACTCCGAAATCATGATTCGGATCATTTCCGTGCTTGAAGAGCTCGGTCTGGCGGAGGATGAATTCGCAACCGGCCAATTGCAGTTACAGCCCCAGTGGAATTATTCCACCCAGGAAGGCGCTCCCGCGGAAATTATCGGTTATCGGGCGAGTAATCGTGTCAGCGTCAGGACGACCCATCAGTCGGTGATCGGGCAACTGATCGTGGCGGCGACGGATGCTGGTGCCAATACCCTCGGACAGTTATCCTTCGACCTGTCGAAGCCACGAAAATATCGTTCTGAAGCGATTGTTAAAGCGACCGAGAACGCGTTCAGCGATGCCCGGGCGCTGGCGGCAGCAGCGGATATGCGCATTGTCCGGGTCGCGGAATTGCGTCTCGATGATGCCCTTCCGCCGCGTCCGGTGATGCTGGCGGCGGAAGTATTTTCCGCCAACCGCAGTGCGCCGCCAATCAAGCCCGGCGATGTCTCGTTGCACGCCGCAGTGACCCTGGTCTGTGAGATAGCCCCGAACCGGTAAGTGGAAATGGCGTTGCAAAGATGATGAACAAAAAGCAGATCGAGCAAAGCGTCACCGCGTTTTGTGCGGCAGCGGCAGCCAACACCCTTGATCTGCCGACGCATGAGCCCGCCTGGGGTGGACCGATCGTCGGCGTTGCTGCCGGTGATGACCCTTTCTTTCAACGCTTCAAAGAGGATATCGGCCCGTTTTACTGGACCCCTCTGGAAGTTTTTCGTCAGGCTTATCCTCAGCGCAGCTGCCGCGCCGATGAATTGCGGGTTATCAGCTATGTCTTGCCGCAAACCGATGCGACACGGACCGATCAACGGCATGCGACAGCACTGCCCGCCGAACGCTGGGTGAGATCGCGCTATTTTGGCGAGCTCTTCAATGAGGCCTTGCGCGATCATCTGGTTGAACTTCTGGTGCAGAGCGGTTATCCAGCCGTTGCACCAGCCCGGCAACCCGGTTTTTCCTATCGTCAATCGCCACGCTTTGGCATTGCCTCCAACTGGTCGGAACGTCACACTGCGTTCGTTGCCGGACTCGGTACCTTCGGGCTCAGCGACGGATTGATCACCCCGCTGGGCAAGGCGGTGCGCCTCGGCTCGGTGGTGACTGCGCTCCAGCTGCCACTTTCGCCGCGTCCTTACGGAGATGATCCGCACGCTTATTGCCTGCATTATGCCAGGGGGATCTGTCGGGCCTGCGCCGGTCGCTGCCCGGCGCAGGTGATCGGTCTGAACGGACATGACAAGGACGGTTGCGCGGCCTATATCCGGAACGTGACCGCCCCTCATAGCCGTGAAACCTATGGTATCGATGCGACCCCCTGCGGTCTGTGCCAGGTGAAGATTCCTTGTGAAGCGGGGATCCCCGCGGCATTGCAAAAAGCCTTTTCACGCCGATCCGAGGCCAAAAAGAGTTGAGTTTTATCCTCTTTCCGGCTATCGTTCCCTGGCTCTAATCATCAGTGCAACGGAGAAAATTAATGTCTGGAATAGTGCGTTACGGCCTGTTTAGCGCCGTTATGATAACTCTGCTCATCTTTAGCGGATGTGCTGAAAACGATCATGATGAAGATCCGCCCCGCCTGACGGCGACAGTTGATCTGTCCGGCACCGCGAGCTACACGACGAACGATCTGTCCGCCGTTATCGCCATCAGCGGCCAGATCGAAGCCGGGTACGCCGATCTTGAATTCGAGAGTGATACCGCGACCGTCACCTTTGGCGGGGTATCGGGGGGTGCTCCGCTCCTTGACTGGACGGCAACGGTCACCAATCTGCAACCGGGGAGTAACATCATTGTTGTCTCTGCGTCGGATCAGATCGGCAATCGCACCCAGGTATACCTGAACATTCTTGTTGACCAGACTCCACCGACGGTCAGCGTTTACCAGATTTTAACTCCGACCTCACTGTCGTCGCAGGTTATTGCCGGCAGCGTTGAGGACAGCGCCACGCTTACTGTTGACGGCACCCCTGTCCCGGTCGATCAGTCACTGTGGGAATATCCGGTGTCAGGGCCAAGTGCCACATATAATATCGTCGCGATCGACCCGGCGGGCAATTACAACAGTCTGCTGGTGCCGATCACGGTCGATCCGGCGGTGCCGGGGTTGTCCATCGATCCTCCGGCGCGGATGAACGCGACATACAACAGCCTGATATTGAGCGGAACGCGGGGCGGGGTAGCGGCAACCGACATTTTACTCGTCTTTAACCGGTTTTTGACGGCGACAGCGGTAGTCAATTCCGCAACTGTGGCTGACGGCTGGGAGGTCACCCTGACCGATATTCCTGCCGGAATGACGCTGGCGACCGCAACCTTGTCCAATTCCGCCCCGGCCTACAACAGTGCCACCGTGCCGGTGGCGACGACGCGGATTTATTTTGACACCGTCGGCCCCTCCTTTGTCGAAGTTTACCCGGCAGCAAATTCAGTCACCGCTCCCCCATCAGCCATGTTGACTTTCCGTTTCAACGAGCGCATCCAGCTGTTTGACACTAACGGGTCGCCCGTCGACCCGGCGACCGGGCTGGGTAACCTCTTTTCATTGACGGCTGACGCCGGAGCGGTGGTCAATGGCACATTGACCTACGATGACCTGACGCGAACCGCGACCTTCGACCCGGATAGCGATTTGATGCCGGGTGCCATTTACCATGCCGTCCTGCTGAAAGATGATGTGAACTACCGGATTGTTGATCTGGCGGGGAATGCGATTCATGATGCAACGCTGACCGACTGGACTTTTACGACCGCAGCTCAATAGTAATTCAGTGTATCGACAGACCAGCAACGGGCCGCATTCTTTGGTGAATGCGGCCCGTTGTTTCAGTGTACTGCTTCAACGATGAACTCGGGGGGGGCAAGGATCGCCTGCTTGACCGCACAGGCGTCGGTTGCTTTGATAATCGCCTTGCGGTACTTCTCCGGAAAATTTTCCGGCAGATGGATGCTGATTTTGACCCGATCGATTTTTCGGGTCGTCCCTTTTTCTGTTTCCAGCGTCAGTTTCATCCCGCTGGTATCGATATCACGTTGCTGACAAAAACGCAGGGCAAAGAAGCCGGCACAGGTACCGAGGGAAGCCAGAAAGAGGGCGAAGGGGGATGGTGCGGCATTGGTGCCGCCGGATGCGAGCGGCTGGTCGGTTGCGACGCTGAAACCGTCGCAGGCGGCATGTACGGCAACGCCGCCGGGGAAAGAGATCTCCATCATGTTATTTCTCCAGAGGTTGTTGGGGGGTGACTGGTTCAATGCGGATATTATCAAAATAGACCGGCACCCGACTTTGTTTTCCTTCACGGAAGAGGATCAGGTGAACCATGCCGGTTGCAGGTGAAACGGTAAAGTCAAAACTATGGGATGCCCATTCCTGTTGCCCCTCCAGACGCACGCCGACCTGCGCGGTGAGCAGATTATCGCGTAACTGTTTTTCGGTGAACTGATCTCCAACCCACAAAAACTCTTTAAATTCAAGGACACCGACACCGGCCTCCCCCTGGTCCGGCAGCTCGCCGCGAAAATCGAAAGTAACTCGATAATTTCCCTGCGGATTTACCGCCAGAGGTGAAAAAAATCCGAGGGAGTTAACCCCCTCGTTGCCGCGAAAACTCCAGCAATTACTTCCGTCCACACCCGCTCCCCGAGCGATACCCGAGGTGCGTTGCAGATGCTCGATAAAAGTTTTCCAGTAACCAAGTTGTTCGGAATCATCGTCCGCCGGGCGATTGCCACCAATCCGCGGGAAGAGTGACAGCTGCGGTGTTCCGTCAAACGTTTCGCTGATCGGCGGCATGGGGGGGGGCGGCTCTTCCGGGGCGGGCTGCGTCCCGGTTGTTGGCGGGGTCGATGGCTGAGGCGTCTGCACCGCTTCTTTGACCGGTTCCTCCGCCTGGCGTTTGCAGCTGCTCAGGGCGAAGCTGCCGATCAGAGCGAAAAGGACAAGAAGCACCCCTGGCCGACGCAGTAATTTAATGCATCGATTCATTGTTGCACCTTTGCGGGCTGTTCGCGGGCAATCAATGTGCGCAGATAATCTTTCATCTGCGGAAAGTAGAGCGGTGACCAGTTGCGTTTCAGCAATTCATCAATCATGCTCTTCGCCTGATCAACGCGGCCTATTTCAATCATGATCCGCGCGACTTCGATCGTCAGAAACGGGTTGTCTGGAAAAATCGCCTGTGCGCGAGAAAACATTTCAAGTTTTTTGTGGGGCAGATTTTTTTCCTCTGCGATTGCAGCCAGATTGAGATATTCCAGAGCGTAGTAACGATCAGTTGCGACCGCCTGGGCAAGCAAGTCGAGAGCCTCATCACCGCGCTTGAGGCGCCGCAAAATCTGGTAGAGCCCGAACTTGACGGAGGGGTCAGCGGGGCTGCCCTCCAGCATCTGCCGGTAGATAGCGTGGATTTTTTCATTCTGCATGAAGTTTTCGAGATAGAGTGCATTTTTACGCAGTTGCCATTTCAGGGGGGGCTCTCCGGACACCAATTGCGGAGTGCGAAAGGCCTCGGCCAGATCGTTGCCAAGAAATCGGGTTTCAAGTGGTAACCCGTTCAGGTTACTGCGACAGATGATCAGATTGAGGGTTTTCCAGGCATTTTTTTTCAGCGTATTGAGCAGCGCGTAGGTGATTTCGAGCAGGGGGGTTTTGATCTCCCCCCGGTAGAGCGGTTTGAAAAAATCCAGATCAAGGTAAACGACGACGTCTTCACTCAGCTGCGGCAGTTGTGTGTAATGGACGATGTGCCATGGCACTCCACGAATAACGGCAACAACGCTGCCGTCGACGTCCTCCTGAAACGAAGCCGCCTCGGCTTCGTTGATCGCGCCGAGATCGACCAGTTGGGTTTTCAGCTGCACCCCGGAAAAGAGCTCTTTTTCGCCTTCGGTCGGCACCACCCACACGACCCGGCTGAAATAACCGGCGGCCAGTGCGGCGGAAACCGTCATGTCGGTCAACAGTGGCGGGTCGGACGCAAAGGGGACAAAGTGGGGCACCAGCGCCTCAGCAGGCGCGCCCAGTAACGTCACGATATCGGCAGCGCTGTCGATTGGCAGCGGAGCAAGAAAGGGGTTGTTTGCCATCAGGACCAGCGTCGGTTTTTGCTCCATGGTGTGCCGAAAAACGGGCAATGCCATTTCGGGCAATTCGACCAGCCGCGCCTTGTGCGGCGCGCTCAGCAAGGGGGTTGCCGTCAGTTGTTCGCGTTGGCTGGTCGCCGTTGCCGGTACCGGCCTGGCTGGCGCTGCAGGCGGTTCTTCTTTTGCTGGAGGAGCTTCGCACGCCACGAGAATGCCCAGCAACAGGAATAGCAACAGGAATAGCCAGGCGGCGCGGATGATTTTTTGCGGGGTAACAATCATGGTGCAGCACTTCTCCTGTGGTGAATGGTCATCGTTGTCGGCGCTTCATTATAGGTAAGTTAAGAATAATGAACCAGTAAAAATGCAAGGGACCATGACCCTCTTGTCCGGCACCGGTTATGATGCTAGAATCCGGAAACTTTTGCACAATGAGAGGTCCATGCGGAAATTTATCGACATCTTCAGTTCGCTGAAACTGACCCTGGCCCTGATGCTCGGTCTGGCGCTGCTCAGCATCGGCGGTACGTTGCAGGCCGGACCTGACGGACGTTTTGAACTCTACTATCAGAGTCTCTGGTTTCGTGGCGTGTTTGCCCTGTTCTTTGTTCAACTGGCGACCTGTACGGTCAAAATCATCGGGCGTAATCGGCGCGATGCAAAGACCTTGTTGCAGGCCGTGGCCGCTCGCAGTGGCCCTCCCGCCGGAGCAGCGGTCGCGCTGGGCGGAGCCGAGCCCGTGGCCGTACGCGCCGCGTTGGTGCGGCACGGGTATCTGCTGACGTCGGCGGGGGGGGACGATATCCCACTGCTGGCGCGGCGTGGACGCCTCGGGCGTTGGGGGTCGACGATCGCACATCTCTCCTGCCTGCTGATTATTGTCGGCGCGTTTGCCGCCGAGCTCGGTTTTGTCGGGACGCTGAATATTTACAGCGGCGACAGCAGCACCAGCTGTTTTGACTGGGATCTGAATCGTGACCGGCAACTCGGATTTACCTTTCGGCTCGATCACTTTGAACCGCGCTATTATCCGATCGAGCTCAAATTCGGCGAAGTCAATGCCGTCGAAAAAAAAGTTCTTCACGAGTACGTGACCCGTGAGGGAGAGACCGTCCAGCTGTCGCCACCTGGCGTCAGCGCCGAAGTTCTCACCTTTTCCCCGGACGATCAGCACCTGATTCTCGGCATTTCCCGCGACGGTGATTATCTCGGCGAATACCATCTCTTTAGTGGCGCACAAAAACTCGACAACCGGGTTGAGCCGGGCGTCGACCTGCGCCTGCTCGGTTGGCGCGACCCCCTGTTGCGCCAGCTGCACAGCGAGGTGTCGATCCTCGAAGGAGGACAGGTCGTCAAGCAGGGGGTGATCAGCGTCAATCACCCCCTGGTGCATCGCGGTATTGCCATCTATCAGACTGCTTATGCCAAAGATGACAAAGGCTTCTGGTATGCCGGCTTTCAATTTTCCCGTGACCCTGGTGAGGGGCTTGTGTGGGTCGCCTCAATCACTTTCGTCAGCGGCTTGCTGTGCGCCTTTTTTGTACCGTATCGGGCGGTTGGAGTCCGTCGTGACGCGGGGCAGTTGATTCTTGAACCATTGAGTGGTTTTCGTGGTGAGATCGGGCAGGACCAGCTGATGGTGTTGGCGGCCAGGCTTGTCACTGGCCACCCGCACTGACCTTTTGACGGTAATCATCCGGTCATGACGCGTGCTCCCTCCCCGCTCCCGACCGGGTCGTGACGTTGGGGGAAGATTGAGCGCTATGGATCGGTCGGGGCGGGCACCGAGAAAGGCAGGACCACGGTAAAACAGCTCCCCTGCCCGACGCTGCTTTCGACCTTGATTTCACCGCCCATCAGTTCGGTCAGTCGCCGACAGATGGTCAGTCCCAGTCCGGCTCCGCCGAAACGCCTGGTTGTGCTGCTATCGCCCTGTGCGAACGGTTCAAAAATTTTACCGAGTGCTTCCGCATCGATGCCGATGCCGGTGTCCCTGACTTGCAGTTGCAGCACAACGGTCGACCTGGTCTGCGAGATAACCGTAAAATTCAGCTCGATTTTCCCCTGCGCGGTAAACTTTATGGCGTTGCCGAGAAGGTTGGTGATGATTTGTTTGAGGCGCAAGGGAGCGCCGCACAGGGTCTCGGGGATCGCTTCGGCCATGGTCCAGTCGAAGTGCAACTGCTTTTCGCGGAGGCGTTCGCTCTGCGTGGCGATGACCTCGCTGACGAGCGCGCGCAGGGAAAAGTTACGCCTGCCGATGGCGACGCGTTCGGCCTCAAGCGCGGACAGATCAAGAATGTTATCGATGAGGATCAGCAGATTGTGCGCCGCAGAACTGATGATGTCGAGATACTGTTGCTGATCATCGGGCAGCCTGGCGGCGCTGAATAATTCAATGGCACTCTGGATGGTTGTCATCGGGGTGCGTATCTCGTGACTGATATTGGCCAGAAATTCGCTTTTGGCCTTATTCGACGCTTCCGCCCTGGTCAGCGCCTCCTGCAATTCGCGGGTCCGTTCGGCAACCTGTTGCTCCAACAGGAGTTCGTGACGTTTGATGGTCCGTCGTTGCCGGTAGAGATCGCACAAAACCTGCACTTTGCTGGTCAAAATAATCGGATCAATCGGTTTGTAAATATAATCGACCGCCCCTGCTTCATAGCCCTTGAACACCCCCTGAATACTTTTCTCTCCGGCGGTGACAAAGATGATCGGCACCCCGCTGGTTTTCGGATTGCCGCGCATCAGCTCGGCGGTTTCGAAGCCATCCATGTCGGGCATCTGCACGTCGAGCAGGACGACCGCAAACTCCTGTTTCAGCGCCAGTCCCAGAGCTTCTTTGCCACTGGTGGCCTTGATCACCTGACAGGTGTCACTTTGCAACAGCGAGGCGAACGCCAACAGGTTTTCCGGACGGTCGTCGACGGCCAGAATTGCAACCGGATCGTGGTTCAGTGTGTTGCTCATTGGCGACCTCCGGTGGTGGCCAGAGTGCAAAGTACCTCGGGAATCCGCGCCAGCTGCAGCACATAATCGATGCCACCAGCCTGCAAGGCGTTGAGCGGCATCTGCGGTACCTCGGCATCGGCGGGATCCTGAACAATGGTGGTTCCGCCTCCGGCCCGGATGCGTTGTAATCCGGCGCTGCCGTCGTCGTTGGCACCGGTGAGGATCACGCCGATCAGCGCACGGCCCAAAGCATCACTTGCGGAATCGAAGAGCACATCAATCGATGGTCGCGCATAGCGCACCGGCGGGTCGACCGTCAAGGCCAGCGTGCCGTCACGTTCGACCAGAAGATGATAATTCGCCGGGGCCAGATAGATCATCCCCGGCAGCGGTCTTTCGCCTTCTTCAGCTTCCTTGAGAGGGATGGTGCAGGAGTTCTGCAAACAGGGAGCCAACGTGCTGCCGCTGTCCGGTCGCAGGTGCTGGACGATCACTATCGGCAACGGAAAGTTGGCGGGGAGGGCCCCGAGCAGATGTTTGAGCGCTTCCAGCCCCCCCGCAGAGACGCCGACAACAATGAGCTGATAGCGACGTTGGTCAGCCAAGGCGATCCCCCTGCTGCGGATAGTTTTTACGGTAGATGCGCAAGCCCTTGACCAGTTCCTGATACGCTCTGGCCAGAGAACGGGTCTCCAGAGTTTCTTTCATGCCCAGGCAGAGGAAGCCGCCAGTGGTGAGCGCGGTGTCGAACAATCCCAGGACGCGTTCTTTCAGGGTCGAATTGAAGTAGATCAGCACGTTGCGGCAGAGGATCAGGTGCATCTCGCCAAAATCTGCATCGACGGCGAGGTTGTGCTGCGTAAAGAGGATGTTCTGCTTGAGCTCGGCCGCCAGCAGAGCCCGGTCGTAGCGGGCAGTATAATAATCGGCAAACTGTCCGGTTCCCCCGGCGAGCTGATAGTTACGGGTGAAGTTCTGCATGTCACGCAACGCGAAGATGCCATCTCTGGCCCGGTCGAGGAGCGCTTCATTGATGTCCGTGGCATAGATGCGACAGCGATGCAGCAGTTCTTCTTCATGGAGAACGATGGCCAGCGAGTAAACCTCTTCACCGCCGGAACATCCGGCCACCCAGATGCGGATAAAGGGCCAGGTGCTCAAAAACGGGAGCACCTGGTTGCGCAACGCCAGAAAAAATTTTGGATCGCGAAACATTTCCGAGACGTTGACGGTCAGCCCCTGTAAAAAGGAAGTGAATACCGCGCTGTCGCGAAGGATTTCACCCTGCGCCACCGACAGCGAAGGATATTTATGCTCGCTCAACCAATGTCTGGTGCGCCGCTTCAACGAGGCTTGCGCATAGTTGCGGAAGTCGTCGCCATAGGCGGCAAAAACCCCTTCCAGCAACAACCTGAATTCGATGTCTTCGAGCCGTTGCGGGTCCATCAGCGGTCATCTCCCGGATAGAGCCAGACCCGCAGCAAGGAAAAGAGTTTGGTGGTGTCGATCGGTTTGGATAAATAGTCACTCGCTCCGGCCTCCAGGCACTTTTCCTGATCCCCCTTGAGAGCCTTGGCGGTCATGGCGATGATCGGCAGACGGGTAAAACGCTGATCCTGACGGATGGCGCGCATCGCCGCGTAACCGTCCATCTCCGGCATCATGATGTCCATCAGCACCAGGTCGATATCCGGCTGCTCGTTGAGACGTGCCAACGCCTCGCGACCATTTTCAGCTTCGAAAATAACCAGCTCTTTCTCGGCGAGGATGCTCGACAGCGAAAAGATGTTGCGCATATCGTCATCGACGATCAACACCTTTTTCCCTGCCAGCATCGCCTCTTTGTCGAGTACCGTGCGGATCATCTGCTGTTTTCCCGGCGAGAGACCGCTTTCCACCAGGTGCAGGAAGAGGGTCACTTCGTTGAGCAGGCGCTCGGGGCTACGTGTGCCCTTGATGATGATACTCTCGCTATAACGGCGCAGGCGGTGTTCATCCTCGCGGGAGAGCTCCTGCCCGGAGTGAATGATAACCGGAATCCGGAAAAATTGTGGATGACTGCGCAGATGCTCAAGCAGGGTAAAGCCGGTGGTGTCGGTAAGCCCCAGATCAAGCACGATGCAGTCGAAATGGTTGCTTTTCAGGTGGTCGATGGCGGCCTGTCCATCGGAGACAACGGTGATCTCAACGTTGCGTTCGCCGAGCAACTCGACCATCGCCGCCGCCTCGCTCTCATTATCCTCGACGATCAGCAGCCGTCGAACGGTCTTGCTGACGGCCTCCTCAAGGGTGCCGAAGACACTGTCAAGCTGTTCGCTGCTGACCGGTTTGCGCAGGTAGCCAACCGCACCCATGGCCAGCGCCTTGTGCTCCTCATCCAGACAGGTGATGAAGTGTACCGGAATGTGGCGGGTACGCGGGTTGTCCTTGAGACGCCGCATCACCGCCCAGCCGTCGATATGCGGCAGCATGATGTCGAGGATGACAGCGCTTGGCTTAACGTGGTCGGCCAGCGCAAGGCCACTCTCGCCGTCGGCAGCGACCAGCACCTTGAAGTGCCGCGCCCGGACCATATCGGCCAGCAGTTGGGCAAAAGACAGGTCGTCTTCGATAATCAGAATCGCCCGGTCGTCTGGTGTGAGGAGCGCGCGATCATCACTGAGCGGCTGGGGGAGATCTGCGAGTGCTTCCGGTTTAACCGCTGTGGTGGCAGGTGCCGACGGTGGCGGTATGTCCAGCGGCGCGGCCATCCCTGCTGCCGGGCGCAGGGGCAGGCACAGGGTGAAGGTGCTGCCTTGCCCCGGAGTGCTGGCGAGGAGCAGGTTGCCCCCCATGTGGCGGGCGAGTTGCAGGGCAATGGAAAGCCCCAGGCCGGTGCCGCCGTATTGACGACTGGTGCTGCCGTCAGCCTGCTGGAATGCTTCGAAGATCAACTGATGTTTTTCCGGGGGGATGCCGATACCGGTGTCTTGAACCTCGAAGGCCACCCCCGGCCCTTTCACCCCCCCCTCATAGGGTTGCAAGGGGCGCACCCGCAGCGAGACTTCCCCCTGGGGCGTGAATTTGCAGGCGTTGGTCAACAGGTTGCGAAGTATCTGCTGGAGACGTTGGCGATCGGCATCGATTGCGCCGGGGACATCGTCACTCAGGGTGATGTTCAATTGCAGCCCCTTGTCCTCAAACAGCGGCTGCGATAGGTTTTGCAGCTCGCTGCACAACTCGGTCAGCAGGAGCGGTGCATAGCACAGTTGCAGATGTCCGGCTTCAACCTTGGAGAGGTCGAGGATGTCGTTGATCAGCGCCAGCAGATCCTCGCCAGCATGGTTGATGGTGGCGGCGAACTTCACCTGTTTCTCAGTCAGGTTTCCATCGCGGTTCTCTTTGAGGAGTGAAGAAAGGATCAGCAGGCTGTTCAGCGGACTGCGCAACTCGTGCGACATGTTGGCGAGAAATTCCGATTTATAGGCGCTGATGCGTTCCAGTTCGGTGGCTTTGCGTTGCACCTGTTCGGTCGCCAGTTCGATCTCCCGATTCTGCACGCTGATCTGTTCGCGCTGCTGTTCCAGCAATTGGGCGCGCTCTTCGAGCTCCTCGTTGCTCTGTTGCAACTCTT
Organism: Desulfuromonadaceae bacterium; assembly: GCA_019429445.1. Taxonomy (NCBI): domain Bacteria; kingdom Pseudomonadati; phylum Thermodesulfobacteriota; class Desulfuromonadia; order Desulfuromonadales; family Desulfuromonadaceae; species Desulfuromonadaceae bacterium. The sequence goes on along the minus strand of JAHYIW010000015.1, from coordinate 59,210 downwards.
CCTGCTGCACCCGTAATTCCTCGGTCTGCTGTTGTGCCTGTTCGAGCAGCGCCCCGATCTGCTCCCGTGCCTGGGCGACCTTGATCGCCAGCGCCAGATCGGTGCCGATATAGACAAGCAGCTCGCGGGCTTCATCGGGGAGCGGGTGCAGGCTGCCTAATTCAAGCGCGCCGAACAGCTCGCCATTGTGAATCAGTGGATGGGCAATGACTTCGCAGGTCGCCACCTTGCCGAGGGCGGAACTTGTCGGCAGATATCCCGACGGCATGTCATGTACGCAGATTTGCCGTTGTTCCCGCGCGGCCTGACCGAGAATGCCACTTCCCAGAGAAAGACTTGTCTGGGGCTGGAAATCTTTGGGCAGTCCCCAGCTTGACGCCAGAGTGAGTTCTTCCTGCTGCCGATCAAGGAGGTAGAGTGCCCCCACGGTTGCTCCGAGGCAGGGGATCAGAAACGCGAGCAGGTCGCTGGCCAACTGCTGCGTATTTTTTTCACCACGCAGCTGTTCGTTGGCATTGTTGATTCCGGATTTGAGCCAGTCGCTGCGACGATTTTTCTCCTGGTTTTTGAACAGAATCCCGGTCATCTTTGCCATCGACCGGCTCAAGGCAAGCTGTCCCTCGTGCAGTTGCAGAGCGGAACGCAGCAGATCGCCGGTTTCGTCGGCGTGTAATTCACTTTTCGGGATGGGCAGTTCCGGGGGAGCAGAGACGATTTGTGAATAATCACCGTTGGCGACAGTTTCAATCAGATCGAGCTGATCACTCCCCTGCAAGATCAGTTGGCTGTTGATCTTGATTGCCTGTCGCAACGGCACCACGATAAAGCGGGTGGTCAACCAGACTTGTAAAAAACCGGCACCGATCAGCAGGATCAGCCCCGCAACCATCTTGCCGCGCTCGTTGTGGAAAAATATTTCCGCCGCATTGCGACTTTTCTTCCCCTCCTCCTGATTGAAACGGAGCAAGGCGGAAAGAATTCCGTCAAGCTCCTTGAATAACGGTCGTCCCATCGATTCGGACAGGTCAAGGGCCTCCTTCTTTCTCATCGCGGCAGAGAGCGTGAAAACGGTATCTTTGGCTTCAAGGTACCTGCCCCAGATATGGTCAAAACGCGCCAGCAATTCACTTTCTGCCGGGACGAGTTCGGTCGCCCGGTATTTGTCCAGGGCGGCAATAATTTTCTGCTCGTTGTTGAGCACCTGTTCCTTGACCAGAGCCATCGTTTGCGTATCATCGGCAAGCAGGTGGCGATAAAAACGGCGGTTATGGTAAATCAGTTCGGCGTAGGCTTCATTGGTGTAAAGCGCCGAAGTCAGTGTACTTTCGTAAAGATTCAGCAATTGCCGTTCGAGGCGCTCCATGCCTTTGATGCCCAGCAGACCGATGCCGACAGCAAGGACGATCATCAAGCCAATGCTGAGGAACAGCTTTTTGCCAATCTTGAGATTTTTATATGTAAACATGAGGGAGCTCCGTCAGCGAACCAGATTACGCGGGCCTTCGCGCTGCACCGGTTCCGCTTGAACAATCAGCAAAGAGTATGGTGTGTTTTTTCAGGGAGGGTCATCATCAAAAGGATGCGGAAGTATCCGCCTGATGCATGCCAAGAAAAGAATAGTTGATTGACAGAAAAATTCAACCGAACCGCTAAATTCACGGACGATTCTACGCAAGCTGGCAGATGCCGGGTGCCGACGTTCGCCAATACCCGCTCACCACTATTGTTGATGCACTCGCAAAAAATAATGAGATGGCTAAGCAAAAATTTCGTCCTCCAAGGCTTGGTGGTTTTGCAGGGGCGAAGGCCTACATCAGGTAGGTCGAGGTCCTGAAAAATCAGTGTAACGCCGTAGGGCGGACTTTTTGCGACGCCATCACTATTGTTTGATAAACTCCCCGACATCGGTCACGACCTTCGCGGGGAGGCCGAAAATACGTTTAAAAATACCGAATACCGTGTCGGACAACGAGGTGATGGGAATGGCCTCAACCTTGGGGTCATCACGCGCCCCGGTTACCTTGAACTGTGCGGTAATCAACGCTTTTTCCTCCCCGGTCAGAATCCAGCCAGCCAAAGGAATCTGGGTTATAATGCGATCGACCGTGCGCAGCGGCTTGACCCCCATGACCAGATTGAGGGTTTCGTTGGCGAGGTTGATATCGCCGATCAGCGACAGGTTCATGGCGTTACTCTTGATAAAAAGATCCTCGGTGTGCAACACCCCGTCGGTGATTTTGAACGAGGCGTCAAGTCGCTCAAACGGCATCCCCTCCCGCGCCATGTCAGGCAACTGAAACTGGAAGATCTGCGAGACATTTAAAATGGAAAAAACTTTGGACAAAATCTTGAAACGGCGCAGTACACCGTCTTTGATGTGCAGACTGACCCCGCCATTGAGCGTGTCGATGAATGTGCCGTTGAGCAACCCGTCGAGATAAAAACCGCTGATCATGTTGCCGCTAAGAGGTGCTTTTTTTTGCAGCAGGCGCTCATAAACGGTCGCTGCCGCAAAATCACTGCCGTAACCGGAAATCCGCAGCCGGGAACGTGCACCCGGATGGCTTTCAAAAATCACCTGCCCAGTGCAAAATCCGGGGTCTCCAGAGAAGGTCAGCGGATGAATGATCAATTTATCATCGCGCCAGACGATGCGCGCTTCGGCGTCGCGAAAGGTAAAGTTTTTGATCACCCCGTTGTCGGCCTTGACAGCAATATCGACGAAAACATCGTGATTATTCTGCCTCTGGGGGGCCGCTGGCAGCGCGTCGGTGGGGGCGGCGTGCGGCACGTGCGGGTCACTCCATAAACCGATGATTTCATCGACATCAGCCCACTTTCCGGCAATATCCAGCTTGACTTTGACCTGATCGTGCCAGTCGGCGTACCCGGTCACCGTCGCCGAGGTCCCCGCAGGCAGACGAACATTGACCCGACTGAATTCGATATGCTCAGCGCCGATGCGTAACCGGGCGTCAAGATCGTGCAGGGTGCGGGTGGGGGAATAAAAAATCAACTCATCGGCACGCATTTGTGGAACGCGCAAGGCGATGTCGACGACCGGTGCGGTCAAGTCAGCAACATGCAGATCAAAGGCTGCGGGGGATGCACCGATCACTGCGGTCAAGCCGGTACCGTCAAGTTGCTCGTGGGTGATGTTGATCACTCCGTTGAGCGCGGAAATATCGGCGACAACGCCGTGCAGCGAGACGCCGACAGCGTTTAATTGCAGCGTTCCGGCATGGCGGGTCGGTTGTCCTGCGGCGCCGCTGAGCTGATAATTCCCGCTGATTGTTCCGGCGGGACGGAGTGTGGCCAGCTCTGGCAGGAGCGTCGTGAAGCGGGACAACGGTGTGGCAGGGGCTGCAATGTTCAGCTGAAAGGTTTGATCACCGCCGCGTTGCCTGGTCCCGTCGATGGCAAGAGTGATCAGCGGTATTTCAAGGAGGGCGTCGCCGCGCCACCGTTCAGGATCGGTTGCCGTCAGCATGGCGGTGAAACGTCCGGGCTCGTCCACTCTTTTCAGCGGATGAGCGTCCCGGCTGACAGCGAACGGTGTCAGGTCGGCAACGAGCCGGATCTCGGGTGAGGTCAGTTGCCCGCCAAGGCGCGCGGTGAGCGGAATATTCCCGCTGAGGGCCAAGGCTGCGGGAAGGTTGAAGGGCAAAGGGGTCAAGACGGCAGATGACACCGTTGTGTCGAGGAACAGGTCAAGGGCACCATCTGTTGCCGGATGGGTCACGGTGCCCGAGAAGCTCAGCGGCTGTTTGGCCAGTCGCCCGTGACCATCGCTGAAGGTCAGGATGTCGTTCCTGAAATCGATATTGACCTCGCCAGCGGTGAATGACAGGCCGTCAGGGAGAGGGACGGCAAGATTTGACAGGCGGAGTGCGGCGCTTTTGATCGGCAGCTCGCGCCACGGCCCCTGCCAGGCGGAAAGCGCTCCGGCAAAGGAAAATTCAGAACATTGCAGCTGACCGCCAAACGACCCGGAGGCAACCCCCGCAGCGGGGAACCAGTTTTGCAGTGCAGCCTGAAAACGATTCAGTTCAGGGATCGTTCCGCTCAGCCGTCCGGCACAATAGCGGTTCTCCGCCGGTCCAGAGAGAACGATTTCCCCGGCGACGACCGCCGCACCCGTCGTCAGGCGCAGCTGGTCGATACGTTGTTCTTTCCCTGTCGTCCAGACCCCTGCCAGTGCCAGCTCGGTCAGCGGGAGAGTTTCCTGATTCGGCAGGATGAGGCGCGGTTTTTTAGCTTTCAGTTGTGCTGCCGTGCGCAGACCGGATTGGGGGGAACCGTCGAGTTCCAGCCGCAGCGTGAACGGGCCGGCGGCGGCCAGGGTGATGTCGGGGGGGAGGAATTGATTAAACATCGCAGCGGGCAGCGCCTCGGCGCGGATTTCCAGATCGGTCACAATCTGGCGCCAGTCAGCCTGACGCGGGAGGGTGATCTTGCCGACCGCCTGCAAAGGGATTGTGTCGCCATGACTGTTGATACGGGTTTGCAGCTGGAGCTTGATCGGTCGATCGAACGCCAGGTTGGAGACCGCGGCATTCAGCTGGTCGAGGACCACGCTGCGTGGTTGTTGCGCGGAACCTCCGTTCCAGATGATCTTGCCGTCGCGGATGTCCAGCGAATGAATCAAGGTCTGCAGGGTGTTTTGCGCTCCCAGGGTCACCCCTGAGCCGTTCGTCAAACTGTTTTCGACTGTGTTCAGACGCAGCACCGGTTGCAGCAGCGAGACGTGCGAAAAATCAACGCGCAACGTCAAAAGAGACAGCAAGCGCACCTTGAACATCAATTGCCTGGCGGTCAGCAGCGGCTCTGTTGCGTCATCCCCGATGACAATCCCATCGTAAGTGATGGCCAGGCCGAACCCCGGTGCCATGTGCCCCGCGCCGAGCTTGACCGGCTGCGCCAGAGCTTCGCTGAGCGATTTTTCGAGCGTGGCGCGATAATCGTTAATGTCAAACGTGCTGATGAAGACGGCGCAAGCCACCCCGATGATCAGGCCAACCAGGAGGGCAATACTGAGTAGCAGACGTCGTGGAGTCATAGTCGGGACAATCGCTCAGGGTCGTCAGAGGAATAACAGCTGCTATTCTAGCCTGAAAATGGTGCGATGAAAAGGTTTTCCGCAAAACCAGATTTTCCGCACCGGCGACGTGACACGGTTCAGGGCAAGGCCGCTGCGGGGACGATGGTGTCCAGAAATATTTTCAGATCAGCGGGCAAGGGTTGGGTGAAGTCGAGCGGTGCCCCGTTGAAGGGGTCGTTGAACGCCAGTCGCCGACAGTGCAGAAAGAGGCGCGGTAACCCTTCCGGACAAGGTCCGCGATAACGGCGGTCACCGTAGAGTGGGTGCCCGAGATCGGCCAGCTGGCGGCGAATCTGGTGCTGGCGACCGCTATGGATGCGCAGCTCCAGAAGCGTGGCGGCAGGGGAGCGACCGAGAACGCGAAAGGAGGTTGTTGCCTCCTTGGTTTTGCCTTTGGCCGGAATCACTGAAGTGAGAGTCTGGCCAGTGTAAAGTTCGCCGCGCAATTGACCGGAAACCAGCGCCAGATAGTCTTTTTCGACATCATGGCGCATGAAGAGGCGACCCAGTTCGGCACAGGCGCTTTTCCCCTTGCCGAAGAGTACCGGCCCTGAAGTGTCCAGGTCAAGCCGTTGTACCGGCGCGACCATGAAACGGTCGCCACGCGCCTTGAGCAGGGCGTTGACCCGCCCGCTGAGATGATCGTCCTCGTGGCCGACTCCGGCGTGCATCGCCAGCCCCGCCGGTTTGGCCACGACCAGAATCTCCCGCGTTTCAAACAGAATCTCGACGGCGGTCGGCGGCGGTGCGGGGACGGCGAGGAGTTCTTGCAGTCGGCCACTGGCTGGCAGCTGCACCGTTGTCGCGGCGCGCAGGCGATCGGTCGCCCGCAATGGCCCCTGGTCGCCGCTGATCTTGCCGTTTTTCAGCAGTTGACGCAGATATGCGGCGGGTGCCGCGGGGATGCGCCGTTGCAGGAATTCAAGGGTGGTGAGTCCGGTTTCGTCAGGGTGAATCGTTAAGGATTGCATAGTCGCCATCATAGCAGTTTCGCTGCCGGGCGCGAGCAAAAAGTTGACACCGTTTCGGGTGCGTTGTATTAAAGGTTTTCTTATCAAATAAACAGGAGGTAGCGCGTGATAGAAATCGATTTTGACAAAATGGGTGGCCTGATTCCGGCGATTATTCAGGACTACGAGAACAATGAAGTGTTGATGGTGGCCTTCATGGATAAAAAAACGCTGGAGAACACCTTGCGCGACGGCAAGACCTGGTTCTTCAGCCGCACCCGCAACAAGTACTGGATGAAAGGAGAGGAATCGGGGAACACGCAGGAGGTCAAGGAAATCTACACCGACTGCGATGCCGATACCGTCGTTATCAAGGTCAAGCAAAACGGTCCCGCCGCGTGCCACACCGGCAATCGCAGCTGTTTCTATGTCAAATGGGAAGACGGCCAGTGGGTCGAGCACTCCAACCCGCTGTTCGATCCGGACGAGGTTTACAAGAAGAAATAATTGTTTTCCAGCCCCCGGTGGCCAATCAACTGAAGAGGATGATATGAGCAACGAATTGAAAGTCGGTATCCCGAAAGGGAGCCTGGAGCAAGCGACCGTTGAGCTGTTCGACAAGGCGGGGTGGAAGATCAAGACCAGTTCGCGGAGTTATTTTCCGACTTGCGACGATGACGAAATGAAATGCAGCCTGGTGCGTCCGCAAGAGATGGCTGGCGTGCTCGAACGCGGCAAGCTTGACGTCGGCATTGCCGGGCGCGACTGGGTGCGGGAAAACGACTCCGATGTGGTCGAAGTCTGTGCAATGGTCTACTCCAAGGTGTCGCGCCGCCCGGCCCGCTGGGTGCTGGTGGTGGCGCAGGATTCGCCGGTGCAGAAGCCTGCGGATCTTGCCGGGGCAACGATCTCGACGGAACTGGTCGGTTTCACCAAGCGCTACTTTGCACAACAGAAAATCGCGGTTGATGTTGAGTTCTCGTGGGGAGCCACCGAGGCAAAGATTCTGGCCGGGTTGTGTGACGCGATCGTTGAAGTGACCGAGACCGGCTCGACAATCCGCGCCAACAACCTGCGCATCGTCTGCGAGCTGATGGAATCGGTACCGGTGCTGATCGCCAACAAAGATGCGTGGAACGATCCCTGGAAACGCACCAAAATCGAACAGATTGCGATATTGCTCAATGCCGCACTGGCCGCCGAGGGGATGGTGGGGATGAAGCTGAACGCTCCGTGCGACAAGGTCGCAGCGATTACCGCGATTCTGCCGAGCCTCAATCGACCAACTGTCGCGCACCTCTATCAATCGGACTGGGTGTCGATCGAAACAATTCTGCCCGAGAACCAGGTTCGTTCGATTGTTCCCGAGTTGATCAAACTCGGTGCCGAGGGGATTGTTGAATACCCGCTCAACAAGATCATCTGAGGGTGAGGCTCACGGTGAGATGATAATGTCCGGACCAAAATATCTGCTTTGCCCACAATGCGGCGTCGCCCGGTTCTTCATCGTCGATGAACAGGGGGATAAAGTCTACTTTCACGTCGATTTTTCTGGCGTCCCGTTCCCGACTGAAACGTCCGCCGCTGACCTTGCGGGGCGAGATTTTTCCGCCGTACACTGCTGCGGTTGCTCCTGGGTCGGGACGCTGCGCAAGTTGGTCAAATATATCTGACCAGGAGCCTGTCCGAGAATAAATGACCGGCTGCAAACCCAGCTGTTTGACTCATATTTCAGCTCCTTTTTGCCCCATAGCTATGGCTATGAGGCTGCAAACGAGCCAAAATCTGCCCTCATCAAACTTCTGGATTTTCGCTTCGGCCCTTATTCTCGGACAGGCTCCGGAGGCAGAACAAAAAAATGCGCGCTTGCCGGGAGGGCGGCGAAGCGCGCTAAAGGTGGAAGGAGGTTTGGTATGAAGAAGGTTCTCTTTCCTGTTGGCTTGAAATATAACTTAATCAGTTTTGTTTGTCAAGCGGGCAAGTCATTTTTTTTCGTATTCCAGGATGATGGTCCTTCACTCGGACTTCACAAAGGGTTGCCATGAGTTTGTCAATATGTCGACTTTGGCCCGAAAATCTTCCAGTGAAAAAGGTTTGAGTAAGCACTGGACATCACCGAGGCGCTTCCACCCTTCATCAAGCATCGTTTTTTGCGCCGTAACCATCAGCACCGGCGGGGTGTTCGGCAGGCGTTTGACCAGTTCGATCACGTCGAATCCGTTGAGACCGGGCATGTCAAGGTCGGTCACCACCAGGTTGTAACGATTATCGAGCAACAGGGTCGTCGCTGTTTCACCACAGGCCGCGAGGTCGACGACATAGCCATTCTTTTCCAAAATACGTTTGAGCAGATCGCGATAACGCGGTTCATCATCAGCGATCAGGGCTTTGCGGGGCATGGCACATCCTTTATGACAGGGAACAGAATGTTGACAGACTCTTTTTACTGGTCATCATTATCCGTCTCGTTACCCATCCAAGAAAGGTGCCAATGGCCATTTTCTCGCGGAAATGGCGGTTTTCTGGTAATTTTGTTGTACAGGTTTGACAGCATCTGGCGACAAGTGTTTGTGCTGGTGGCGAAAATATGTCAGCGAAGCGTCAGGTCGTTCCGGGGTGATGTGTTCGTCAATGCGTCAAGCAGGCCCTTTTCATCGGGAGGATGAGCGTGGGTTGTTCTCTGGAAAGACAAACGCGTTATGGGTCAGGGTGGGATGCTGGAAGCTGGGGCGATTGGTGATGAGGTCGACTGTTTTTTGTGAGAATATATGCCCTGTTCTTCTCTTTCAGCAGTAGCCCACCAGGTTTTATAAGAAATTATTCGAATGGCAATGAATAACGCCGTATAAAGCAGTATAAATTCCTATAAAGAGGTGTACCGATGGACAAAAAACCTGTGCTCGCCGCGAAGGTGCTGATCGAGCAGCGGTAGTAGAGATGGGTTTGAGATGAAATACCGAAAAGAAAACGCACTGCCGCCGAAAAGACGGCGAAGAAGCGACGGCAAAAGGAGTACATGACCATCTTCATCGGCGGGACGCAGAAACGCGTCAAGCGACCACCCACTGTCGAAGGGATGGATGCCGATGAGTTTATCTGCAGGAATGCCGACCCCCTCTGGTTGCATCAGAATGAAATGTGGGAGGTGCTCTACGAGCGCGACATGGACGAAGAAACTGAAACGCCCGAAACGTTCAAGGAGTCCAGTCCGGATGATATACCGTTTTGAAAAAGAACAGGAGGGAGCAATGACCACTATTTCCCGAGCTGGCGACAATAATTGACAGAACCCTTTCCTGCTGGAACAAGTCGATGCAACTTGATCTCTTTTGTGACAACCGTCGCACGATCCGCCTTAACGACGCCGACGAGCTGCTGCGCGCCCTGCGTCTGGAGGACGCCCTTGCCGTCTATGCCGCGCTGCTGATCGATGAGCCGGATGATGCCGAGCTGCTCGCCTTGCGGCAGCAGGTCGCGGCCTGGCACGAGAGGCTGAGTCTCTTTCATACTGCGGTCTCCAGTGTCGAGGGGATCCATAGCCTGTGGCTGAATCTGACGCCGGAAACACCGCCTGCCCTCGCGGTTTCTTTGCTCCATCTGCTGGTTGACAATTTGTGCCGCTTGCCGTCCCCCGAGCTGATCTATCGCCCCCCGCAGTTCCATTTGGGCACGCTGCTGCTGGACGCTGGTCGATGCGCCGAAGCCGCGTATTGGTTTGGCCGCGCGCTGGATGCTGGAATCAGCGAGCGTGGGCGCTTTCTGGCCTGGCGCGGCGCTGCCCTGACCCGTCAGGGTGATCTGAATCTGGCGCAGAGCGCTTATCTTGCCGCTTTCATCGAAGGGCCACAAGAGGTTGACTTCGAGTCGCAGCTCAGCCCGTTGATTCAAGATCTGCTCGGCTCTTTGGAAAACGAGGAGCACGACTTCAGCGCCGAGGCTCTGCCCGCCTGGCTGCCGGTCTGGGGCTGGCTGCAGGGAGAGTTCGCGCTGCCCTTGCAGGACATTGTGACCGATCGCGCCGCTTTTGTTCAGGCCCTCGACGACGCTCACGCCGCCCACAGCCAGCCAGTAGCCCGGCTCTGGTTCGATGATTTACGCTATGCCGAGTACCTGCGCACCGCGTTTCGCAATGATCGTGAACTGGTGCGGGTGCGACGCCGAATGCGGGAACAGAATGATTTTATGTTCGAAGCCTACATGGAGAGGATGCGGCGAACGCTGGGGTGATTGGCGACCTGTTGAGCCGTCAGACTGGCGGATGCGGGGCTGATCGTCTTCGTGCTACGCGATGGACAGCCTGATATCGTCATCAATGTGCCGAAAGTGTGAATAAATTCACGAACGAACAAAGGCCAGCAATGGGCCATAGTCATGACGATCTGCGGCTTGCAGGGCTGCAATGTATCTGCGGCGGCACTCACCAGCAGTGGTCAGATTCTCCTGCCCCCAGCTGAAACGTTTTTGCCCGAGCAGATGTACCAGCAGTACATCGGTCATCAGCCGGGCATGGCGGCCATTACCATTCGCAAAGGCATGAATGGCGACCAGACGATGATGGAACCTGGCAGCTATTTCATCCGGAGGATAGGAACTATACTCCAGCCAGCCTTTGACATCCTGAAACAGCTGATGCAGCGCGACCGGCACCTGCATCCATTCAATGCCGATATTTTTTTGACTGCGACGAAAGTCCCCCGCCCAGCGCCAGACGGTGCCGAACATTTTCTTGTGCAGATTGCGCGCGTATTTATCGGTCAGAATATTTTTTTGCTTGCGCCTGAGTACGGCATCTTCTGCTTCGGAAATATTCTCCTGCTCCCATCGGTCAAGCTCTGCTCGCGTACGGATGTGCGGAATCAAAAGCCCTTGAGCCTCATCAAGATCAATCGGTGTGGCCCCTGCGGGGTAATCAAAATTCATCCTTTGTCAGACCAGAAATCGCTGGGAATGTCGCGCATCAGATCTTCCACCTTATCCTCGAACATTTTTTGCTGTTCATCATTCGACACCCCCTGGTCTTCCAGGAGCATGGTATGTGATGTTCGGGAAAGACGCTTTGCGGCAACGATCCTGGCGTGCTGCCGAAGGGTCTCTTTGAGGCTGGTCCGTGGAACCACGGCATAGACAAAGACACAGTCCATCGCTTCAGCGGCCAGGCGCAGGGTCTTCAAGGTCAGGGCACCTGCAAGCTCATCCTTCTCCAGCTGCACGATGCGCGGCTGACTGACCTGCAAACGTTCGCCCAGCTGTTTGCCGGACATGCCCAAAGCCTCACGAATCGAGCGCAACCAGCCCTTGACGGGTGGTTGCAGGGTTTTGAGGCTGCCCAGTTGTGAAAATGACTTATCGAGCTGGTCGCGCATGGTGCGACGATGTTTTGACTGCATAGATAACCCTTATATTGTTACATTCTACCTATTCTTATAACATGCAGATAATATAAATCAACAAAATAAATAATGTTTAGATGATATTATTCTGGACGACTTGCCGCCGGCGTACGCAAAATCCTTGTTCCTGTGGGGCGCATTCGTTACACGGATATCGGGTTTACTGTGGGAGCGGCTTTCAGCCGCGAAGAGGCTTCCAGCTTCAGCCAAAGGCTTCGCAGCTGAAAGCCGCTCCCACAAAAGAAAGCCACTCCCACAGGGCTGGCTGCGCTGATGATATGGTTGCAGGGGCTTTCCTTGCATAAGAAGTCAAGATTTTGTCCCTTGCGCGCGATCTTCCCCTGGCGTTAGACTGAAGGCAGAGGATTAGCTATGGACAAGAAACATCCCTGCCCTGATTGTAAAATGTGCCAGTGGTGCGGTGACGACCGCTGTCGGCTGTGTCTGCGTGCGTCAACCGGTTGCCGGCGCAAGCTGAGCATGGCCGAGCAGATCGAACTCTACGAGAAAATCAATGCCGGGGGCGGCTCCGCCCCCGATAACACGGAATAGCATCAAGCCTGCCAGCAAAATTTTCAATGCCGATAACCGCGATCGAGTGCCACCAGTAATGCTCCGCCGCTGACGCATCCCGCCGCCAGCAGCAGCGGCAGAGTGAACCCCGCCTGCCGGTCGGCCAGCACCCCGGCAAGGATCGGGCCGAGCATCTGACCAACGCTGAAAGCGGCGGTCAGTAATGCCGCTGCCCGCCGCCCGCCCGCTCCCATCCGGCGGTTCCCTTCCCCCAGCGTCATCGCCACGATCCCCATAAAGGTGCCGCCGAAGGTCAGGGCGCTGAAGATGACGGCGACAACCGAGGTGGCGCCGATGCTGACCAGGATGCCTGCGGCCTGGACGCTGTAGGCCGTGAGCAGCGCCGGGCGATTGCCGACGTGCCGGGCAAGGCAGGGCCAGAGGATGGTCGACGGAATCGCGGCGCAGCCGACCGCGACCCAGCTGTAGGGCGCAAAACTTTCGAGCCCCGGCGTGTGGGTAATGATGGCGACAATGAAGGTCGCGGTGACGACGTAGCCCAGCCCTTCGCAAAAGTAGGCGGCGGCCAGCAGGGTGAGCCCGCGCAAGGTGCCGCTCGCCGCAGGTCTGGAGACATGAATTGGCTCGATCAGTTCGCGTCTGCGGCCGAGCATGATGCCGAGTGCTGATAGCAGCGCGGCGATGATGCCGCTGCCGACCCAGGTGGCATCCCAGCCGCCTAACTGATCCAGTTGCGGAACCATCAGTCCGCACAGGACAATGCCGAGTCCGACGCCGCCATAGAGACTGCCGACCCAGTGGCCGTAATTGCGCCGGGTAAGGGCTTCGCTGACTTCGACGCTGATGACGATAAACAGGATGGCGCTGGCGAGACCGCCAAACAGGCGCAATGTTCCCCACCAGAAAACCGTCAGCGTGTACCCCATCCAGAAGGTGGTGGCAATGCTGGTCAGCAGTGCCCCGCCAGTGATCAGGCGCGAGCGCAGCAGCTGCGGGGCGACAGTGCAGGCGACGGCGCCAACGAGATAGCCGAGATAGTTGAGCCCCGCCAGCCAGCCGGCCACGGTATTGCTCATCGCCAGGTCGCGTTGCATCAGGGGCAGAATCGGGGTAAAGACAAAGCGCCCGATCCCCATCGCCACGACCAGTCCGAGCATCCCGCCGATCAGTATTTTGAGGGCGTCACGGTCGCGGTATGGTCGCCAGCGGTTGGTCATCCAATAGATCCGTGATTCTTGAGCGGGTGGGGGGCGGTCAGCCCAGATCCTTGCCGGTGGTCGAGGTGACCAGCTTGCCGTGCTTGACCCCTTTGGCACCGATCAGTTCGTCGGCGATTTTTCTGACCATCTTCGCGGTACTTTTGACCACCACGACTTCGAGACAATGGTGCGCATCGAGGTGGACGTGCAGCACCGAGATGATGGCATCGTGGTGAGAGTGCTGGTGTTCAGTGAGTTTGTCAGCGAGGTCGCGAGTGTGATGAGCGTAGACCAGGGTAACGGTGCCGACCGTTTCCTGGTCGTCCCGTGCCCATTGCTCTTCAACCAGCGTGGCACGAATCAGATCACGGATCGCCTCGGAACGATTGTCGTAGCCCTTGTTGCTGATCAGTGCGTCAAAACGCTGAAGCAGTTGTTCGTCGATCGATATCCCGAAGCGGGCCAGATCACTCATCGGTAGACTCCTTGTCTTTGTAAGTCAGCGTAATCTTTAACACAGGCTCTGCAAGCGGTCAAGATATCCACAGTCCGTCACGCACTTGTCCACCGGTTTCCCACAGTAAAAACAAGATGTGGTACCACTTGTGTGAATAGTTGCACTATATATTGTGTTTTTTAACTTGACTCCAGATTCCTCTATGATAGATTTCTGGCTGGTTTACGTGTCTGTCGTGGAGGATGTTGATGATTGAATTTATTCGCAAAAGAGATGGTCGCCTGGTGCCGTTCGAGCGCGAGAAGATTTCCGCCGCACTTAAAAAAGCTGTACGTGCCGTTGGTGGTGCCGATATGGCGAAAGTCGAGATAATCTGCGGCCAGGTGTGCGGCATTCTCGATGTTCTCTACAAGGGCGATCGCGTGCCGACGGTCGAAAATGTGCAGGATCTGCTGGAAAAGATTCTCATCGAAAACGGCCACGCCAAGGTCGCCAAGGGCTATATCCTTTACCGCAAGCAGCATGAGGCGTTGCGGAGTACCGAAGAATTTATCAAGGAGTCGATCGAGGCGGTCGATTCCTACCTCTCCCAGGAGGACTGGCGGGTCAATGAAAATGCCAATATGGGGTACTCGCTGCAGGGGCTGAATAATCACATCGCGGCCAATATTACCAGCAACTACTGGCTGAACAAAATCTATCCTGACTACATCGGCAAGGCGCACCGCGACGGCGATTTTCATGTCCATGATCTGGGGATGCTGTCCGTTTACTGCTGCGGCTGGGATCTGAAAGATCTGCTGATGAAAGGGTTTACCGGGGCCTTCGGTAAAGTGCAGAGCGCCCCGGCGCGACGTTTTCGTACCGCCCTCGGGCAGGTGGTCAACTTCTTTTACACCTTGCAGGGAGAGGCGGCGGGGGCCCAGGCGTTTGCCAATTTCGATACGCTCCTCGCCCCCTTCATTCGCAATGACGGGCTGAGTTACGCAGAGGTCAAACAGTCGTTGCAGGAGTTCATCTTCAACATGAATGTGCCGACGCGGGTTGGTTTTCAAACCCCCTTTACCAATATCACCCTCGATATGGCACCCCCCTCGAATATGCGCGATGAGGCGGTGGTGATCGGCGGGGAGTTGCAGGATACCACCTACGCCGATTATCAGGCCGAGATGGATCTGTTCAACCAGGCTTTTTGTGAAGTGATGATGGCGGGGGATGCCTCCGGACGGATCTTCTCCTTCCCGATCCCGACCTATAATATCTCCCGGGATTTTGACTGGGAGGACGAGCGTTACCGGCCAATCTGGGAGATGACCGCGAAGTATGGCATCCCCTATTTTTCCAACTTTATCAATTCCGATATGGATCCGGAAGATGCGCGCTCGATGTGTTGCCGGTTACGGCTTGACAATCGGGAATTGCGGCGGCGCGGTGGCGGCCTCTTTGGCTCGAATCCGTTGACCGGGTCAATCGGAGTGGTGACGCTCAATCTGCCGCGTGCTGCCTACGAGGCGGAAAACCGGGAGGCGTTCTTCGCGCGCATTTCCACATTGATGGGGTGGGCACGCGAATCGCTGGAGATCAAGCGTAAGCAGCTGGAGCGTTTTACCGCGCAGGGGCTGTACCCGTACAGCAAATTCTATCTCGCTGGTATCTTCGCCCGCAGTGGACGTTTCTGGGACAATCACTTTTCGACCATCGGCCTGATCGGCATGAACGAGGCGTGCCGGGCGCTGGTCGGTGAGGGGATCGACGGCGTCGCTGGCAAGGCACTGGCGACCGAAACGCTCGACCGGATGCGCAACGAGTTGCTGCGCTATCAGGAAGAATCGGGGCAGCTCTACAATCTGGAAGCAACGCCGGGAGAGGGGACCAGTTACCGTCTGGCGCGACTGGATCGTGATCGCTATGCCGACATCATCACCGCCGGTGGTGAAACGCCCTACTATACCAACTCATCGCAACTGCCGGTCGGCTGCACTGACGATATTTTTGAGGCGTTGAGTCACCAGGACGATCTGCAAACCCGCTACACTGGCGGGACGGTCTTTCACGGCTTCCTCGGCGAGCGCATTGACGACTGGCGCGGCGCCCGCCTGCTGGTGCGGCGCATTGCCGAGAATTTCCGGCTACCCTACTTTACGCTCAGTCCCACGTTCACAATTTGTCCGGAGCACGGTTATATTCCGGGGGAACATTTTGCCTGCCCACATCCCCATGCGGGGGAGGCGGCGTGACTATCTGCAACGCTCAAAGGAGACGTTTAAATGCCCACCAAATGTAAGGAAAAAACGGAAGTTTACTCGCGGGTCTGCGGTTTTTTCAGGCCGGTGCAGCAGTGGAACAAGGGGAAAAAAGAAGAGTTCAAAGAGCGCAAGGAGTTCACGGTCAGTGCGGAACGGGAGTAACGGTTGACAATCAAAGGTTTTCAAGGCACCAGTCTGCTCGACTTTCCGGGGCGGATTGCCGCGCTGGTTTTTTATGGCGGGTGCAATCTGCGTTGTCCTTACTGCCATAATCCACAACTGATTGATGCGCCGGATGAACTCCCCGACTACCCCGAGGATGAGCTGCTGAACAATTTGCGCCGGCGGCGCAAGTTTATTGACGGGGTTGTCATTTCCGGTGGGGAGCCAACGCTGGCGCCAGGTCTGTTGCCACTGTTGCGCGAAATTCGTGCGTTGGGGTTGCAGATCAAGCTCGACACCAACGGCTTGCGCCCGGCGGTGCTGAAAGCGGCGCTGGCGGAAGGGTTGCTGGACTATGTCGCCGTCGATCTGAAAACGCTCCCCGAGCGTTATGGCGAACTTGGTGGTGAGGGGGGTGACATTCAGTCCTTTGCGGGAGGGGTAACAATGCTGATGGCGTCCGGGGTCGATTATGAATTTCGCACCACCTGTGTTCCCGGCTGGATCGATGCAGAGACAATTGACACCCTCGGTAAAACAATCAACGGGGCACGGCGCTGGGCGTTGCAGCAATTTGTACCGGAACACGCGCTCGATGCGCAGTGGCATGCTGTCGCGGCGTATCCGGCCGCGCGGCTTCAGGAGTTGGCGCAACGGGCGGAACCCTATGCTGCGGAGGTGTTACTTCGCGGTTTATAAAAGCCGCGGAAGTTACCGCTGCGCCGCAATGTGGCCCAAGGGCAGACAGTACGGTATGTGACGGGCTCCAGGTGCGATGGTTAATGGTTAGAAGCGCAACCAGAGTAAGAATGAAAAACTCATGATGACCAGAACCCCACCGGCGAGCAGATAGAGCAGGTAATCAATTTTTCCCACCACGCTGTTTTTTTCATTTGTGTCGTGCCGCATCAGTCAAAAAACCTCCTGAAGAAGATAATTGTTGTTCCGGTCCGGCAGAAAGCAATATAAGTGCCAAAATTCCGATTCATGGGTTTTTGTCCAAGTGTTTGAATTTGCATCATTTATCCAGAAGAATGGATTTTCATCAAATTTTAACGGCGCGGCTTGAGTTGCGCAGAGGGGGGGATGTTCGGGATAATGATGGCACTGCGAACTGGATCACATAGGGTGACTGTGGTGATACACAGTCGCCCTATGTGGATGGATGGTGGCTACGGTAACCGGGCGTCAGCTAAGAGCGATGAGGCTGCGCAACGACTCAGAACTTGTGACAGAAAAGGCAGCGAAATGGTGGCGGATGTGCCGCCGAGAGAGCGATCTGGTCAGGGTTGTGGCACTCTTTGCAGAATTTTTCGGTGGCTTTTTTTCCGTCCTGTTCAACCATTGACTGGAATTTGAGGTGCGTTTCATCGCGGGGAACTTTGGTGGTTTTTTCTTCGCCGGAGATGGCGATGAAAAAACCGACGACGATGATGATCAGGGCGACAAAAAGCCAGTCGCGTTTTTTTATGGACATGAATGCCTCCGGATGACTGAATGAAAAGATGCCGGTGGTGACAAAGTCAGTCTGACTTGATGACAACCAGGTAGATGAAGATGATGGTGATCAAGAGACCACCACCGATAAAAATGATGAGGCTCTGGTTGCCCAGCGAAGTGAGCTCGGTCCCCTGCTCAAGCGTGTACTGTAAAAGACCGGCCATGCCGACGATGCCGACAACCGTCGCCAGCAGCAAGCGCCACTTCATGAACAGCGCGGTCAGTGCAAAAACGCCAACGCCACCGAGAAACCAGGGGTTATGAATCCACTCGTCAAGGTTGAGCTGCTCCAGGGTTTCGATGATGCGGTCACTCTTGAAGTTTTGTAATAGTTCGATAAAGCTCTCAGTGTTCATTGATGAACTCCGGTGACGGAATAATGGCTGGTGTGAATTGCAAGAACCAGCACGGCGTATTGTAGCCCATCTTTCTTTGATGATAAACAAAAAACACAAAAAACGGGTTTCGCTGCGGAAAAGATTGACATTGATTGCCGTGATTTCCTATCATCACTCGTTTAACGAGCAGCTTGTACATTGCGGACAGATAAGGCCTTTACGATGGCAAAGCGGGCGGTCGGAGTTTTTGATTCAGGGGTCGGAGGGTTGACGGTCCTCAAGGCGATCCGGCAACTGCTGCCGCAGGAAGACCTGATCTACCTCGGTGATACCGCCCGCGTTCCCTACGGGTCCAAAAGCGCGCACCGGGTGTTGCAATATTCGCTGGAAGCTGGTGATTTTCTCCATCGACACGGGGTGAAAATGCTCGTGGTGGCCTGCAATACGGCCTCGTCAGTGGCCCTGCCAGCGCTGGTGGACCGCTTTCATCTCCCGGTCGTCGGGGTGATCGAGCCGGGCGCGCGGCGTGCCTGTGAGGTCAGCCGCACCCGCAAGGTTGCGGTGATCGGGACGGAGGGAACGATCCGCAGTGGCGCTTACGAACAGACCCTCAAATCTTTGGATGAGGCACTGATCGTTTACAGTGTCGCCTGTCCGCTCTTTGTGCCGCTGGCGGAAGAGGGCTGGACCACTCACCCGGTGACCCGCATGACGGCAGTGGAATATCTGGCACCGCTGTGTGGTGATGGTGTCGATACGCTGGTTCTCGGTTGCACCCACTACCCGTTATTAAAAAAGACCCTGCAAGAGGTGGTCGGGGAGAAGATCACCCTGGTCGATTCGGCGCAAGAAACTGCACGCCGGGTCGCGGCAATCCTGGCGGCCAACAAGCAGCTGCGGACCACGCCGGGGACGGGGACCACGCGGTTTTGCGTTACCGATACCCCGGAGCGTTTTCAGCGCGTCGGTGGCGCGTTCTTTGGCGCCGGGCTGGCCAATGTGACCCATGTCGAACTGGCTCATCTCGATGACAAAAGCGAAATAACGGAGTAGCTTATGGCCAAAGAAAAAACACCATTGCGGTCTCTGCTCACCTCCCGGCGGCGTAATGGACCGTTCTTGATCGTCATCCTCGCCATTGCCGCGCTCGCACTCTGGGGGTGGCTCCGCCTGTCTCCGCCCGCTGCCCCGCCGGTACCTCCGGTTGACACCGTCAAGGCACTGCCCGAACATGAATTAATCCTCTATTTTGCTACCCCCGCAGGGAGGCTGAGCGCTGAACCCCGGCTGTTACCGCAAGATGTGAATGATAGCGTGAACCTGTGCGGCGTCGTCGCGGCGCTGATTGCCGGTCCGGTGAATCCGGAGTTGTTACGCGTGCTGCCGGAAAGCGCCCGTCTGCTCCAGCTGGAACTGCACGAGAGTGTGGCCATGCTCGATTTCAGCCGGGAGTTTATCGCCGCGCATCCCGGGGGGTCGGTCAGTGAACTGTTGACGGTTTATGCCCTGGTTGATTCATTGGCGGTCAATTTTCCCTATGTTCGCCAGATCCGTATTCTGGTTGAAGGGAATGATGTTGAAACAATTAAGGGGCATGTTGACCTGCGGCGGCCGATTGCGGTCGATTTCAGCTATGTTGAAAATTCCGCCGACGCCGTTTCTACCGACGCGGTTGGCGAATTAATCGAAAAACACGGCGGAGGAGAAACGCGATGAGCCGATTTCTGGAAGCAATGGCAGAACGGGTTCTGGTCCTCGATGGCGCGATGGGAACGATGTTGCAGGCCCGTGGTCTGGAACCCGGTCAGAGCCCCGAGGAACTGAACCTGACCAGACCGGAGGTCGTTGCCGCGGTCCACAGCCTGTATGCCGCAGCCGGTGCGGATATTCTGGTAACGAATACCTTTGGTGGCAGTCGGGTGAAGCTGGCCCATTACGGGCTGGACGACCGGGTCGCCGAGATCAATCGCGCCGGAGTGGAGATTGCCCGCCGCGCGGGGGGTGAAGGGGTGCTGGTGGGGGCTTCGATCGGTCCGACCGGGCTCTTCGTCGCGCCGGTCGGCGAGACCGCCTTTACTGCGATGGTCGAGATCTTTGCCGAGCAGGTGCGCGCTTTTGCCGCGGCGGGAGCCGATCTGATCAGCCTCGAAACGTTTCTTGATATCCGTGAGCTGAAGGCCGCCCTGGTCGCGTGTAAGGAATACTCGACCCTGCCAGTCGTTGCGATGATGACGTTTGAGGATAATGGCCGGTCGGTACTCGGCACCTCACCGGAGGCGGCCATTGTCACCCTCGATGCTCTCGGTGCGGACGTCATCGGCTCGAACTGCGGCCTCGGGCCGGACGGAATTTATGACGTACTCAGCAAGATGCGCACCGTCAGTGCACGTCCGTTGATCTCGCAGGCGAACGCGGGGTTGCCTGTACTTCGCGATGGCGAAACAATTTTCCCGGCCTCGCCGGAAGAGATGACGGTCTATCACCAGCGCATGATCGCCCTGGGGGTACGGGTTATCGGCGGTTGCTGCGGAACCACTCCGGACCATATTCGCGCCATCAAAATTGCTTTGACCCCTCTTGACCAGCACTGGGTTGCGCCGCCGCGCACAACCTGCTACCTGTCCAGCCGGACCGCCGTGACAGCACTCGGTGCGGCGGCGCCCTGCGCGATCATCGGTGAGCGGATCAACCCGACCGGAAAAAAAGGGTACAGTGCCGAGTTGCACGAAGGAAAAACTGCCTACGTGCGGCGTGAAGGGAAGGAACAGAGCGCCTGCGGGGCAACCCTGCTCGATGTCAATTGCGGTGCGCCGGGGGTTGATGAACCGCTGGCGTTGGAGCGCGCGGTCTTTGCGCTGGGCGGCGCAGTGGCGACCCCGCTGGTCCTTGATTCTTCCGACCCGACGGCGCTCGAACGGGGCTTGCAGGCCGCCGATGGCAAGGTGCTGATCAATTCCGTGAGTGGTGAAGAGAAAAGTCTCGCGAAAATTCTGCCGCTGGCGCGCAAATACGGTGCCGCAATCATCGGCCTGGCGCTTGATGAGCAGGGGATTCCGGAGACCGCCGCCGGTCGTCTGGCGGTAGCCCGCAAGATCAAGGAACGGGCGCTGGCCGAAGGTATTCCCGCCGCGGATATCGTCATCGATTGCTTGACCCTGACCGTTTCCGCGGAACAGAAGCGGGCGGTGGAAACGTTAAAGGCTATTCGCCGGGTGCGTGCCGAGCTTGATTTGTCGACGGTTCTGGGGGTGAGTAATATTTCCTTCGGCCTTCCCGCGCGACCGATCCTTTCGGCGAGTTTTTTTGCCATGGCACTGGAGGCGGGACTTGATGCCGCAATCATCAACCCGAAAGATGCACGCATGATGGATGCCTTTCGCGCGGCGATGGTGCTGCTCGGCAAGGATATCGATTCCAGCGCCTATATTGCCCACTATGCTGATGCCCTTGTCGCGCCGCCGACAAACCTGGGTGATGCCCCGGCAGCGATTCGTGAACAACTGGCGCAGGCCATCATCGGCGGTGATGAAGAGGGGATTGTCGCGCTGGTCGAGCAGGCTCTTGGGGACGGGTTGAAGCCGCTTGAAATCAGCAATGAAGGGTTGCTCCCCGGTCTCGAAGAGGTGGGACGGCGGTTTGGCAGCGGCCAGGTGTTTCTGCCCCAGGTGATGCGTTCCGCAGAGACCATGCACCGCGCCTTTGCGCGCATCAAGGAAGCAATGCAGGGTGAGGACATGCCCAGCCGCGGACGCATCCTGATGGCAACGGTTGAAGGGGATATCCATGACATCGGCAAGAATATTGTGTGTACTTTGCTCGAAAATCACGGCTTCGAGGTGATCGATCTGGGGAAGAACGTTGCTGCCGACCGGATTGTTGCCGCGGCACAGGAGCACGCTGTCGATGCGGTTGGTCTCTCCGCCCTGATGACCACGACGATTGCGCAGATGGACGTGGTGGTTGAGCGGTTACGGGCTGCCGGGGTCGAGGTGTTCACCATGATCGGCGGGGCGGTTGTTTCCCAGGATTATGCAGAGCGGATCGGCGCCGATCTGTATGCCCGCGATGCCCTTGAGGCGGTTGCCAAGGTAAAAAAACTGCTGGAACATCGGGGCTGAGGGCGCAAGAAGTCTTGCACCGAAGATGGCTCTGTGCCAAAATGCGCTATTAACTTAATTTTGCCGGGGTGATTGTCGCGGATGGTTGTCGGGTTTAATCACAATTTCAGTTACAAGGGCGCGGTCTACCATATTCAGACCGAGGATAGTGGACGCGCCACTCCACATATTATTACCCTGTTGTACCGTGGTGGAAATATTCTGGCGTCCAAAAAGACCAGCTACGCCGATATCATCAAGGTCGACAGGCTGGAACAGGTCGTTGAGGACCTGATGAAGGAACAACATAAGGAGATGCTGCGCCGACTCAAGGGGGGCGAATTTGACGCCGTGATCGCCAAGCGCTACGGTGGCGGATTGCCCGCCGTTGACGTTGAAGCATCCGCTGTGGCGGAGGCACCCGAAACGCCCGGCGCACCACTCCCGGACGAGCCGCTGCCCCCCCGGGTTGTCGTTTCCGCACCCGTGCCGCCGCCAGCTCTTGGCGCCTCGCCCGGAGTGAACCGGGCAAAAGCTCCCAGTCTCGATGACCTCATCCTCTCCTATCTGGTCGGTGAGGATAAATAACCGTTCGATAATCGTCCACCGCTGTGGCGGGGACGCAAACCGAGGAATGAATCAAAGATGAGCGACGACGCGCTGTTGCGCACGCTGGAAGAGCAGGCCCGTAGTTTGAGGGTTGAAATTTTAAAGATGTTGAACACCGCCGGGTCGGGACACACCGGCGGCAGTCTGTCGGCCATTGATGTGCTGACGGCGCTCTATTTCCAGCGGCTGCGACACGATCCGACCAACCCCGCATGGCCTGAGCGGGATCGCTTTGTGCTCTCCAAAGGGCACGCTGCTCCAGCCCTCTATGCCTGTCTGGCCGCCGCCGGATATTTCCCGCGTGAGGATCTGCAAACGTTGCGCCGCCTCGGCAGCCATCTGCAAGGGCATCCCGACATGAACAAGACTCCTGGCGTTGATGTCTGTACCGGTTCGCTGGGGCAGGGGATCTCCCAGGCGGTTGGGCTGGCACTCGCAAACCGTCTTGCCGGGCGCAACTCGCGCACCTATGTGCTGCTCGGGGATGGCGAAATGCAGGAAGGTCAGGTCTGGGAGGCCGCGCTGGCCGCCGCGCATTATCGGCTCGACAACCTCTGTGCGATTGTCGATCAAAATGGTTTGCAGATCGACGGCAATGTCGCTGACGTGATGAACATCGCGCCGCTCGGCGCGAAATTTCTCGCCTTCAACTGGCACGTTGTGGAGGTTGACGGACATGATTTTGCCGCGCTTATACAGGCATTCGACGCAGCGGAACAGACCGCCGGTCAGCCAACCATGATTGTCGCGCGGACAGTCAAGGGGAAAGGCGTGCCGTTTTTTGAGCACAAGGCCAGCTACCATGGCGTCACGCCGTCCGATGACGAGCTTGAACGGGCGCTTGAGCATCTTGGCCACGCCTGAAGGTGATGAGCGTTACATGCAGTTGGATATTCAGGATAAGGACAAAATACAGTGAGTGAACAGATCGCAACGCGAGATGCCTACGGTAAAACCTTACTGGAACTAGGCAGGGAGAACGAACGGATCGTTGTCCTCGATGCCGATCTTTCCGGCTCGACCAAGACGGCGGGATTTGCCAGGGAGTTCCCCGCGCGATTCTTTAATGCCGGGATTGCCGAAGCCAATATGGTGGGGATGGCGGCTGGATTGTCCGCCGGGGGAATGATTCCTTTTGCTTCTACTTTTGCGGTTTTTGCCGCCGGTCGCGCCTTCGAACAAATTCGTCAATCGGTCGCCTATCCAAAAATGAATGTCAAGATTGTGGCGACGCACGGCGGGATTACGGTCGGCGAAGATGGCGGTTCCCACCAGTCGATAGAAGATCTGGCGATCATGCGCGCGCTGCCGAACATGACCGTTTTGTGTCCGGCTGACGGGCCCGAAACCGCGGCCGCGATTCGCGCTGCTGCTGCTTGCCAGGGGCCGATCTATATGCGTCTCGGGCGCTCGAAGGTGCCGACGATCTTCCCCGCCACCGCCACGTTCGCCATCGGTCGCGGTGTCACCCTGCGCGACGGTACCGATCTGACCTTCATGGCCACCGGCTTGATGACGGCGCGGGCACTGGCTGCCGCTGAAATTCTTGCGGCTGAAAATATCTCGGCGCGAGTGCTCCACTTTGCCTCGCTCAAACCATTCGATAGCGTACTGGCACTCCAGGCCGCGCGGGAGACCAAAGCCGTGGTGACAGCGGAAGAACATTCGGTCATCGGCGGGCTCGGCGGGGTGGTTTGCGAGACCCTCGCCGAGAGCTGTCCGGTGCCGGTCGAACGGGTCGGTTTGCGCGATGTTTTCGGCCAGTCGGGCACTGGAGATGAATTGCTGTTGCACTACGGTTTAACCGCAGCACATCTGGTTGAAGCGGCCGAGCGCGTCATGAAACGTAAGTAACAGCTTCTCTGCAACCGGCCCACAAAGGCGGAAATATTGTTTTTCAACAGCCTGATCAGTCGCATTATTATTCTTAACATATTGCTCTTGTCGACAGTTATCGGAGCCTTTACTCTTTTTCAGGTCCGTCGTGAGCAGGTGCATCTGGTCGCGGCCACCAAAGAGAATACCGAACTGTTGCTGTCGACAGTTGAAAAGTCGATTTTCAATTCCATGCGCCTCGGCAACAGCGACGATGTGCAAACCGTGCTGGAGATGGTTGGCCGCAACCACCGTCTTGCCGGGATCAAGATTTTTCACCCCGACGGGACAATTCTCAAATCATCGCGCCCCTGGGAGATCGGCTCGCGGGTCGATGCCAATGCTTTCTCCCTGTTCCACAATGGACGCACCGAGGGGATCTTTCATGTCGATGGCGAAGATATTCTCGGCATTATCAAGCCCATCTACACCGATATGCGCTGTTATCAGTGCCACGGTCCGGGGCGCAAAGTTGTCGGGGTGCTCAATCTCAACTTTTCGCTCGCCGACACCACCAGCAAGCTTCGTGAGTCGTCACAATATCTGCTCCTGTCAACCGCTCTGGTCGTTATCCTCCTGTCGGTAGGGGTTTCCTTTATTCTGTTGCGTTTTGTCAGACGCCCGATGCAGCTGATTGCCGACAACATGGCCAAGGTCGAGGCAGGTGATCTTGGCGTGCGTATGAAACCGAAATATTCCGACGAGATGGGCAGCCTGATGCGCAGCTTCAATTCGATGGTGATTAACCTCGAACGGGTGCAGCACGAACTGGAACAGTACCACTACAAACAGATGGCACGCGCCGATCGTCTGGCTTCGGTCGGGGAAATGGCGACCGGGCTGGCGCACGAAATCAGGAACCCGCTCGCCGGTATCAGCGGCGCGGTGTCGGTATTGGCAGATGACTTTGCAGCTGACGACCCACGGCGGGAGATCGTTCGCCAGGTTCTTGAGCAGATCGACCGACTGAACAAAACAGTCACCGATCTGCTTTACTTCGGCAAGCCGGGGAAGCCGGAGTTGACGCATGTGAATATCAATGAACTGGTCAACAACACCATGTTCTTTTTGAACCAGCACCCCGGCACCCACAAGGTTCATCGTCTCAAGGACCTGGCTCACGGTCTGCCGCCGCTGCTGATCGATGAAAAACAGATTCAGCAAGTGTTGTTCAACGTCCTGATTAACGGCATTCAGGCGATGCCGAACGGTGGCACCTTGAGTGTGCGAACGTTGTTGGCTGAATCGACAAGCGGCAAGGTGGTGCGGATTGAAATCGAGGATACCGGCAGCGGGATCGCGGCAGGTCAACTTGACAAAATATTTACCCCATTCTATACATCCAAGACGCAAGGGACGGGGCTTGGCTTGCCCATTTGCCGCCAGTTACTCGAACAACACGACGGTGCAATCTGGGCTGACAGCAAGGTGGGTGAGGGGACGACATTCATTCTTGAGCTGCCCGCTAATTCCGGGACGCTGACGTTTAAGGAAGAGGAATAAACCGTGCGCGGACAGAAAATTCTGGTTGTTGATGACGAACAGTTGATTCGCTGGTCACTGGAACAGAATCTGAAAAAACAGGGGTACGAGGTAACCACCGCAGCCAGCGGCGAAGAAGCCTTGAAAATGGTGCGTGAAGATCCTCCAGACCTGATGTTGCTCGATATCCAGCTGCCCGGCATGAACGGTATCGAGGTTCTTGAAAAGGTCAAGGAGCTGGAAACCGACGTGCTGGTGATCATGGTGACAGCGCTGGGGGTGGTGGAAACCGCCGTCAAGGCGATGCGTCTG
This sequence comes from Desulfuromonadaceae bacterium, assembly GCA_019429445.1. Taxonomy (NCBI): domain Bacteria; kingdom Pseudomonadati; phylum Thermodesulfobacteriota; class Desulfuromonadia; order Desulfuromonadales; family Desulfuromonadaceae; species Desulfuromonadaceae bacterium. The sequence continues at coordinate 32,958 of JAHYIW010000015.1, read as the reverse complement.
GGGGCGTATGACTATGTCAACAAACCGTTTAACCTTGACGAGCTGGCGATTGTTATCAAGAAAGCCCTTGAAACCGGCGAATTGAAACGGGAAGTCGCCCACCTGCGCTCCGAGCAAACCAAACGTTACGGCAAAAACAATCTGGTCGGCACGAGTCGGCATATGCAGAACGTGATGTCGATGGTTGACAAGGTTGCCAAAAGTGATGCCAGTACCGTGCTGATTCAAGGGGAGAGCGGAACCGGCAAGGAATTGATCGCCAAGGCGATTCACTACGAAAGTGCGCGCGCCGACAGACCGTTCATGGCGATCAATTGTGCCGCAGTCCCCGAAACACTTCTGGAAAGTGAATTGATGGGGCACGAAAAAGGGGCCTTTACCGACGCCCGGAATCAGAAAAAAGGGCTCTTTGAGATCAGTGACGGTGGCACCATCTTCCTCGACGAAATTGGCGACATGGAGTTGGGGATGCAGGCCAAATTATTGCGGGTTCTCGAAGAGAGAGCCTTTCGGCGCGTCGGCGGAGTCAAGGATATTCAGATCGATGTGCGTATCGTTTCAGCGACCAACAAAGACCTGCTCAAGGCTATCGAAGAAAAAACATTTCGTAACGACCTCTATTACCGTTTGCAAGTTATCCCGATCTATCTGCCGCCGTTGCGTGAACGCAAGGAAGACATCCTGACCCTGGTGAAACATTTCATCGATTACTATAATCATGAGTTCGGCAAGAGTGTCAAAGGTGTCTCCAAAATGGCCGAAAAGTTTCTGGTCGAGTATGCCTGGCCGGGGAATGTCCGTGAATTGAAAAACATCATTGAGCGGGCCATTATTCTGGAGAGTGATGAAACGCTGATGCTGGAGCATCTGCCCCAGGAAATTATCGCCAAAACCTCCGGCGGCGGAGGCAATCTGGTGAATTTTCGCCTGCCGCCGGAGGGGATCGATATTGAAGATGTTGAACGGGAGCTGATCCGTCAGGCCCTGGAGTCATCTGAAGGGAATCAGTCGAAAGCGGCAAAGAAACTGACTCTTGGCATCGATGCCTTTCGCTATCGCATGAAAAAGTTCGGTTTCATGTAAGATGTTTGCCTCCGCCACCGAATCAGGCTGTTAACGCGTCCCCTGCCAGGAACGAAGTTACCCCACAAACCACCTATCTCTTCGCGGTGAGCTTCTGGATGCGTTTCTTGGCATTATTCACCAACTTGTGGTCCGGGTAGGTGTCAATCAGCAACTGATAAGCGTCAATCGCCTGAGCCGGATCACGCAACTTTTCTTCAAATGTTTCAGCACTGCTGTAGAGAGCGACAATCGACTCTTCGCGGCCGGGGTACTCGGAGCCCAGGCGCTGCTGAAGTTCAATCTGTAAATCGAAATCCTCAATGTTTTTTCGTGCCAGCTCGGCAGCACGAACCAGCGCGGTCACTGCGGCATCACCGGGGAACCTATCAGCCAACCGCTGATAGGTTTTTATCGCCGCATAGAAGTTGCCAATATTCGCGGTATAAATCCGCGCCTGATCCTGAAGCGCTTGCAGCGCTGCTTCATTTTCTGGGTAACGCTGGACGATCTGATCGAGGGTTTCAACCGCCTTCGGATATCGCCCAAGGTTCTTCTCGTAGGTACGTGCCGCCCGCTGATAGGCGGTCAAGGCTGCACCGTGTTCCGGATACTCCGCGATGATCTGTTCGAAGATCCCCACCGCCCGTTCATAGTGTTTAAGCTGATCGTTGTACCCCCCACCCAAAACCAGCAATCGAGCGGAACGGAGGGGACTGGCGGGGTAGATACCCACTAACTGGCGATAGCCGGAGAACGCCTCCACGAAACGCTTTTCGCGGAGCAGGCTCTCCGCCTTGATCTCCAGGACCATTTCGGTTTTGGGATGTCCGGGAAAACGCTCAAAAAAAGAATCGCATTCCTGCCGCAACAAGGTCATGAAGGGGGTCCCGTTAAATTTGGCCAGGTCCTGAATAAACTGAAAGTGTCGCTCACCGCGGTCAGCTAAATCACTCCCCTTTGCCAGTTGCTTCAGCAACGGACGCTCCTCTTTAAGTTCCTTGATGGACAGACCGAGCAACCTGCTCTCCGCCTTGGAACGCCATTCCGAGTCATCGAAAACATAGATCAGCTTGCCCAGCGCCACAACTTCGGCAGGAGCATTCGCCTGTGCCTTGTTCAGGGCGGCAATCAGATTGAGTGCGCGCGCCGTATCAGGGAGTCCCCAGAAGCTCTGAACATAGGCGGTCAGGTCATCGAGACACTTGGACAAAACGGGATTTTTGTCGTCGGAGAAGATATCGAACATCCCTGACTCTTTTTGGCCCCGGGTCAGAGGACTGCATTCGGTCTCAAAGAAGTCAAGCATGCTCGACGCCAGACGCTTTTTTTCTTTATCTTGCGGGTCGCTGCGAGGTGTTGGAGGCAGACTCGGGACGACAACAGGGGCGACCTGAACACGCGGCGGGGTCACCGGTGTCGGCTTCTCAACGGGAGTCGCGTCAGCAATCGGCAGCGAAGGAGCGACAGGCGCCTCTCGATCAGATTGCACGGTGGTTGCCAGCTCTTGCCCCGAGGGGGCCGATCCCGGCGAGGTGCCCTCAGGTTCAGCGGCCGTCGCCGTCAGGGTCAGGCACAACAATGCAATCCCAACCAATAACTCCAGTTTAAAATAATTCATACCTAACTCCTCCTTCTTCCCAGGCAAAAAAAATCAATGGCAGCGCCGCTCCCAACAGAGGGTTGACAGCCTCAGTTTCAGTTAAACACCGAGAATGTTGACTGCGTTGCCGTAACAAACGTCAATTGTAAATTTCAAGGAACTCCAGACTACCATACAGTAGACGTATCCGGCACAACATATGAAGAAAAAAACGCCTCACTTGCGCAACCGATATCCCTTGCCGATCAGCAACGCCGCGACTGCGACGCTGAACAGCGCCGTTGCCACCGTGGCAACCACTCCGAACGCCACCGTGAAGGAGAGATTACCGACCCTCCTGCCTCGGAAAATCATTGCAGATACCCACACTGTCCGCCTGGTTAAATGTTAGCCGATTCAGCTGATGGCTCTTCGGGGGTTTGTGCATCGTGCCATACTGCCACAATCCAGACCGCATTATCTTTACCCCGGTAGAAAAACCGATAGGGTGTAACAATAACCTCGCGAAAGTGGATGTCTGGAAACTCCGGGAGGGTCCGCCCAGATTCGGGATGGTCGCGGAGGCGCAAAAGAACCTTCTCAGCCTTTTGTCGAAAAGAAATCGCCGCAGACTGATCTTCCGCTAAGTCTGGCTAAACTCTCCAACGTAGAGCAAGATGTAGATTAAGAGTGGGCTGGGGGGAGTTAGCGTTCGTTGGGTGTCCTGAACCGCATGGCAGTTCCTGCCAGACGTAACCCCTCCCGGCCTCCCCTTAACCCAAGGGGAGGAGCAAGGCGCAGAGGAAAGTGACCCGAGCGGAAGATTGATACTAATCTGAACGTATTTTGACTTTTGCTTGCAAGGCGGGAATGATGCGTTTTAATCTGTTTGGCAGTTCTTTGGTCCGGCATTCACAGGGGAAAAGTATGAAAATCATCGGTCACAGGGGGGCGTCGGAAGAGGCCCCGGAAAATACGCTCGAAGCGTTGCGGCTGGCGTGGGATCAGGGGGCCTATGCGGCGGAGTGCGATGTTGTGCGCACCGCTGACGGTGAGCTGATCCTGATGCACGACGATTCGACCAGACGCACCGCACTGCATGGAGAGGATCTGCGCGTCGAGGATACGGCGTGGAACGATCTCAAGGATCTTGATGTCGGTGGCTGGAAAGACCCGGCATGGCAAGGGGTTAAAATTCCGCGGTTGGCCGAGGTGCTGCGTGCCATCCCGGAGGGCAAGCATCTCTTTATTGAGATCAAGAGCGGCAGTACCAACCTCGGGGCAGATGCGCGGGTCCTCGATACCCTTGAAGCCCTGCTGACCGAAGAGCGGGTTGCGGCGGGGAAAATCACCTTCATCTGCTTCGATCACACCTTTCTCAACCGACTCAAAAAACGTCTGCCGCGTTACAACGCCAGTTATTTGACCAGCTACGCGAGGTTTCGCGGCAACTGGCCGGAGGTCAGAAGCGGGGGGGAGCTGGAGAAATATATCGCGGCGGCGCTGGCTAACAACATCGATGGTCTCGACATGGAAAGCTCCCCCGTCATCAGCGCGGAATGGGTGAAAAAAATCCATGCTGCGGGATTGAAAATCACCATCTGGAGTTACGCCAGGGACGATACGCTGGAGAATGCCCGGCGCTACCAGGAGTTGGGCGTCGACTTTTTAACAACCAATACGCCGGCCAAACTATTGTCGGAGCTGGCGCTTGCTCCCCCGCACAGCGCGTTCACCGAGAAAGATTATCTGCACGACGGCAAACTCACAGCGCAGGGCATTGCCTACCTGTCACGCTTCAAGTGTTTCAATCTCTTCAAGCGGCCGCAGACGGCCCTGCTCTTTACCCTGTGTCTGCCGCTCACCGTCCCGCTGGCCATCGTGCGTGTCGTCGCGCTCGTTGTCGCCTTCGCGGGGGGAATCTGCCTTAAAAAATACCTGGCCATCCGTCTGGAAAATTATCCACGCATCATCAAGCTGATTTATTTTCTCTGCCTGGGTGTCTATCTCCGCACCAAAGGCCCTGCCGCTGCTGAGGCAAACGATGACGGTTCTACACTCATCGTCACCAACCATCACAGCCGTTTCGATGCGATGTTGCTCGCTAATCTGCACCAGGCCGATGCGACGTACCGGGCGGCGGCCAAAACGTCCTTTTTCGGGAGGTTGCTGATCAACTCGGGGGTGTGCAGCCGGGCACTGGAGGAGGGCTTGGCGCTTGATACCAAAGAAGGGCGTGAGGGATTTCACCGGCGGCTGGATGCCGGGGCTGGTCGGCCCCTGCTCTTCTTCCCCGAGGGGCGCGTCGTGCACAAGCCGCAGACAATCATGACCTTTCAAAACCACCTGCTGCAAGGGCATAAGGTGAAGATCATCTGTCGCAAGAGCCGCTATAAATCGTATTTTCTCGATCACCCGCAGATCGAAATCCCTTTTTTCAAAGCGCCCTACTCTCGTTTGAAAAATAAATTGTTCTGGGATTCGATGATTGAAGGGCTCCCTTTTCTCATCTCCTGGGTGACTGTTTTTGAAACGGAAGTGATCGGCAGCGTCGCACTGACCGGCAGCGAGAGCCTCGAAGAGATCGATGCGGCGTTATATGCCCCCTATTTCGACCATGGTTTCCACCTCGTCAGCGTCGATCCCCTGCTCGCCAAAAAACTGCTGCACAGTTTGTATCGCTGAGGTGCTTGACACTCAACCCTTACCCAAACGCCAAGACTCTCACCAGCTCCGCACCGGGCCGACATCGACATGCACAAAACCATCATCGGGATAATATCCCACGCCGCCGAGGCGCAATTCGCGAACATAGTCATGGAGTGCGGCAACCGGTATGCCCGGCAGCTGGATATCTGAAGCCAGCCCCTTCATGTGGAAACTCTGCTTCGCCACATTGCGGCCCAGCGCTGCCAGATGCTCATTGTAGGCCGGGGAGCGATAACCGGAAACGATATCGAGACGTTCGGCGCCGAAATGATCCTCGATATCGTCCAGAAGTTCGACCAGTTCCAGATCAATCAGGGTGGTCTGGTTATCCCATGAACAGCGTAACAGGCGATTCAACTCACTCAGCACCGCGTGGTCATACGTCCCCTCACTGTCGCGATAAGTCACCTGCAACTGCTCTTTGGTTTTCAGATTATAGAGGTGCAGCTCACCGTCCCCGTTGAGTGTTGCGAACCGTTCGGTGCGCTTTACCCCGGCAGAGGAAAGACTTGCCCCCAACTTGTCCGGCACCAGCCCGGCAATGGTCGCGACCAGTCCCAGGCTCAGCATGACGAGTAGAAGTTCGCGTTTCAATTTAGGCAAAATATTTATCCTTTTAAAAGTTGCGCGGCGAGAAGGTTAGTCCTTGAGCAATTCGGCGCTCTTTTTAAATTCCGCGGGGATCTCACTGAAGCTACTGGTAAAATTCAGTTGTCCCTGACCATCGACATATAGATACTTCAAGGTGTCTTTGCCAGGTAACGTTGATGGCTCGGGGGAGATCTTCTTTTCAACCTTTTCCGCCACCGTCTGAATCGACTTGACGATATTTTTCGGGGGGGCGATAACATCACTGACCGGATCGTCGTCACCCTCGACCAGTGCCGAGAGTCGGCCACGAAAATCGAGATAAAAATGCTGTACATCAGTCAGCACCGGGAGCTTGACCCGCGTTGTCATCAACCACCGGTCAACCCCGATCAAGGCCGCCAAAAAAATCACTCCCCACACGAGGATGCTGAACAGATTTTTCTTCATAATGCTCAAATATTCCGTTATCCCGCCAGCCGGTCAAGCGACTGACCGCTGCGTATGAAAAATGTTGCGATTGTAATCTTGCCACGCTTTAAAATCAAGGGTTCCATCGCGGCGTTTCTTTTTCTTCGTCGCTGTGCTATGTATATTCAGCGTCAGCAACGTCACGCGCGACGCGTCCAGTGTTTTTGCTGTGCAAGCACCGTGCTTGCAGCCACCGAAAAAATTCTCAAGGAGGGGACATCATGCTTGCAGCCATCCGGTCCGGCGCACTTTTGGGACTCGACGCTTACGCCGTCGAGGTCGAAGTCGATATCGCCATGGGCCTCCCCCAGTTTGCCACCGTTGGACTCCCCGAAGGAGCGGTCAAGGAGAGCAAGGACCGCGTCAAATCGGCGATCAAAAACTCCGGCTACGAATTTCCCGCCCGCCGCATCACCATCAATCTCGCCCCCGCCGATATCCGCAAAGACGGTGCCGCCTTCGATTTGCCGATTGCCGTCGGCCTGCTCGCCGCCACCGATGTGATCCGCAATATCAACGACAAGCGGTTCCTGATCCTCGGTGAACTGTCGTTGGACGGTCGGGTCAAACCGGTGAAAGGGGTGTTGCCGATTGCCGTCGGTGCCCGCCACTGGGAACTCGACGGCCTGATCGTGCCGGCGGAAAACGCCGCCGAGGGGGCACTGGTCGATGGTCTGCCGGTCTATGGGGTCAGTACCCTGGGAGAGCTGGTCGATTTTCTCAACGGTGTGAATCTTTTGACTGCCTGTCAGGTCGACACCGCCGCGCTGTTCAATCAGGCCGCGCAACACGCCGAAGATTTTGCCGAGGTACGCGGGCAGGAGAATGCCAAACGCGCCCTTGAGATCGCTGCCGCCGGCGGACACAATCTGTTGATGATCGGCCCTCCCGGCAGTGGCAAGACGATGCTCGCCCGACGCCTGCCAACGATTCTGCCAGCGCAGAGTTTTGAGGAAGCGCTCGAATGCACCAAGATCCACTCTGTTCTCGGTCAGCTGCCACAGCGTAACGCGCTGATCGCCCGGCGTGCCTTCCGTTCCCCTCATCACACCGTCTCCGATGCCGGTTTGATCGGCGGCGGCACCATCCCCCGCCCCGGCGAGGTGTCCCTGGCGCACAACGGGGTGCTGTTTCTCGACGAACTGCCGGAGTTCAAAAAGAATGTTCTGGAGATGCTGCGCCAGCCCCTCGAAGATGGTCAGGTGACGATCAGCCGCGCCGCGACCAGTCTGACCTATCCGGCGATGTTCATGCTGATCGCGGCAATGAACCCGTGCCCCTGTGGCTATCTCGGTGATCCGCAACACAACTGCAACTGCACGCCGTTGATGACCCAGCGCTACAACACCCGCCTCTCTGGCCCACTCCTCGATCGCATTGACCTGCATGTTGAAGTGCCCCGCGTCCAGTATCGCGACCTGGCGACGCCGAGCGGCGGCGAGAGCAGTGAGACGATTCGCGCCCGCGTCGATCAGGCGCGGGCGGTGCAACGCGAGCGCCTGAAGGCCTTTGGTCTGCACGCCAACGCCCAGATGCAGACACGCCACATCACCAAATTTTGCAAAGTCGACGCGGCTGGGGACAAGTTGCTGGAAATGGTCACCGACCGGCTCGGCTTTTCCGCCCGCACCTACACGCGCATCCTCAAAGTCGCCCGCACCATTGCCGATCTCGCCGCCTGTGAGCAGATCGATCAGTCACACCTCGCGGAGGCGATTCAGTATCGCAGTCTTGATCGGCGCAAGGGGTAAAAACAGGAAAGAGCCCGCCGACACCAGGTCGACGGGCTCTTTCTATTGAACAATGACTGGTTTACTTGCCGCAGTCTGCCTGCATTTCAGCCAATTTCTGGTACAAGTCAAAGCGCGTGGCCGTTTCTTTACTCTGTTCCTTCATCAGTTGCTCGGCTATTTCTGGCTGAATCTTCTTCAGTACCCGGTAGCGATTCTCGCCGTAAGCATATTCGGAGAAGGAGATGGTCGGTGCCTTGCTGTCGAGTTGCAGCGGGTTTTTCCCTTCGTCGGCCAGGCGCGGGTCGTAGCGGAACAGCGGCCAGTGGCCGCAGGCCACAGCGTTCTTGCCCTCGTCCACAGCGGTGGTCATGTCGATGCCGTGAGCGATACAGTGGCTGTAAGCAATGATCAGTGACGGACCATCGTAGGCGTCCGCTTCGATCATTGCCTTGACCACATGCCCCGGATTCGCCATTGAGACTTTGGCGACGTAGATATTGCCATAGGTCATGGCAATCATCCCGAGATCCTTCTTCGGCATCCGCTTGCCACCGGCAGCGAACTGGGCAACGGCCGCCAGGGGGGTTGATTTCGACGCCTGGCCACCGGTATTGGAGTAGACCTCGGTGTCCAGCACCAGAACGTTGACGTTCGCACCCGAGGCAAGCACGTGGTCGAGACCACCGTAGCCGATATCGTAGGCCCAGCCATCACCACCATGGATCCAGACCGATTTCTTGACCAGATAATCGGCGACCGAGAGCAGGTTCTTGCTTTCGGCGTCGGAGCATTCGGCCAACGCAGTCTTGAGCGTGGCCACGCGCGCGCGCTGCGCCACGATCCCTTCCTGAGTGCTCTGGTCGGCGGTTTTAATTTCTTCCATCAATCCGACAACATCCTTGCACCCCTTGCAGTCGCAGTTTGCAAGTCTGTCGAGCAGTTCAAGCGCATATTCATTGAACTTGTCGATGGTGAGACGGTAACCAAAACCGAACTCGGCGTTGTCCTCGAAGAGTGAATTGCTCCACGCCGGGCCAAGACCGTTCTTGCCAGTGGTCCACGGTGTGGTTGGCAGGTTGCCACCGTAGATCGACGAGCAGCCGGTGGCATTCGCGACGACCATGCGATCACCGAACAGTTGCGAGCAGAGCTTGACAAACGGAGTTTCACCACAACCGGCACAGGCACCGGAGAACTCGAACATCGGCGGCAACAGCTGGCTCCCTTTGAGACTGTTGCGATTGATCAACGCCGGGTCAGTGTCAGGCAGCGACAGGAAGAAATCCCAGTTGATCGCCTCCTGCTCGCGCAGTGGCTCCTGGAAGGTCATATTGATCGCCTTGTGATTTGCGTCGGTCTTGCTCTTGGCCGGGCAATTGTGTACGCAGGCACCGCAGCCGGTGCAATCTTCGGGCGCGACCTGCAACGCAAATTTCTTGCCGGCCACATCTTTCCCTTTGGCATCACTCGTTTTAAAAGTGGCTGGAGCCCCCTTGAGATCGGCTTCTTCAACAATCTTCATACGAATGGTCGCGTGCGGACAGACAAATGAACAGATGCCGCACTGGATGCAGAGTGACTCGTCCCAGACCGGGATATTGACCGCGATATTGCGTTTCTCGTACTTGGCGGTGCCGGTCGGGAAGGTTCCATCGGCCGGCATCGCCGAAATCGGCAACAGATCGCCCTTGGCGTCGATGATCGGGCCGGTGGTCTGGCGAATAAACGCAGGCGCGTCACTCTGGATCGCCGAGGCGATCTTGACCTTGGTGGTGGGCTGTGCCGGAACAGCCAGTTCGGTAAAGTTATTGGCACCGGCATCGACCGCCTCGAAATTCATCTTGACCACTTTTTCGCCGGCCTTGCCGTAAGACTTGACGATAGCGTCCTTGATCTCTTTCTCGGCCAGGGCAAAGTCAATGATGTTGGAGATTTTGAAAAAAGCGGTCTGCATGATCACGTTGATACGGGGACCGAGTCCGATCTCATTACCAAGCCGCACCCCGTCAATAACATAAACCTTCATTTGTTTATCGATAATCTGCTGTTGCGTTTCCAGCGGCAGATGATCCCAGGTTTCTTCAGCACTGAAGGGTGAATTGATCAGAAAGGTTGCGCCTTTCTTCGCTTTGCCCAGCAAGTCGTACCGGGCAAGGAAAGAAAAATTGTGGCAGGCAACGAAATCAGCCGAATCGATCAGATAGGGGGAACGAATCACGTCCTTGCCGAAACGCAGATGCGAGGTGGTCATGCTCCCCGCCTTCTTCGAATCGTAGACAAAATACGCCTGGGCGTTGTTGTCGGTCGTCTCGCCGATGATCTTGATCGAGTTCTTGTTGGCACCGACGGTACCATCAGAACCAAGACCGAAAAACATTGCCGCGTAGGCGTTGTTCGGAACCTTGTAGGCTGGATCAAAATCAAGACTGCGTCCGGTGACATCATCCTTGATCCCGACAACAAAATGGTTCATCGGCTTGGCAGCGGCCAGGTTGTCGTATACCGCCTTGACCATTGCCGGGGTGAACTCAAAGGAACCGAGTCCGTAACGACCGCCAACAATGACCGGATAACCGTCAAACGTGACCAGGCCATCCGCCATCGCTTCGCCAAGGGCGGTGCGGACATTGTGGTAGAGCGGCTCGCCGAGAGAGCCCGGCTCCTTGGTACGGTCGAGAACAGCAATCTTCTTTACCGTCTTCGGCAGCGCCTGGGCGAAGGCCTCGACAACAAAGGGGTGGAAGAAACGAACCTTGAGCAGACCAACCTTTTCGCCCTGTGCGTTCAGGTGTTCTACCAGTTCATGGGCCGTGTCACACCCCGAGCCCATCATGACGATAATGCGCTCGGCATCGGCGGCACCGATGTAATCGAACAGATTGTATTGGCGCCCGGTCAGTTGGGCAAATTTATCCATCTGGGCTTGAACAATAGCGGGAAGCTTGTCGTAGTAGGTGGTAACCGTCTCACGCCCCTGAAAGTAGACATCGGGATTCTGGGCGGTGCCGCGCATCACCGGATGATCCGGCGACAGGCCGCGCAGACGGTGAGCGCGAACCAGCTCATCGTTGATCATGCTTTTCATGTCTTCCCGCGTCAGTTCCTCGACCTTCTGCACTTCGTGCGAGGTACGGAAACCGTCAAAGAAATGCAGGAAAGGAATGCGCGACTCCAGGGTTGCCGCCTGAGCAATCAGGGCAAAGTCCATGACTTCCTGAACGTTATTGGAACAGAGAAAGGCCCAGCCGGTCGGGCGGCAGGCCATGACGTCAGAGTGATCACCAAAAATGGACAGCGCCTGAGCGGCAATGGAGCGGGCCGAAACATGAAAGACCGTCGAAGTCAACTCTCCGGCGATCTTGAACATGTTCGGGATCATCAGCAGTAAACCTTGTGACGCAGTGAACGTGGTGGTCAGGGCACCGGTCTGCAAAGCACCGTGAACGGCACCGGATGCGCCGCCTTCCGACTGCATTTCAACGACCTTGGGGACCGTTCCCCAAATATTTTTCTCACCAACTGCGCTCTTTGCGTCGGAAATCTCCCCCATCACCGAAGACGGGGTAATCGGATAGATCGCGATAACCTCGTTGATCGCGTGCGCAACATGCGCCGCGGCGGTACTCCCGTCGATGGTAACCATTTTACGTCCAGACATGTTGATTCTCCTTTAGCTTGGGATAAATGATGCTTTCAATCGATCATCAAGCGGTATATCGAGCTTAACACTATATAGTATTTCAGCAGCTGACGCGCAGCGACACTACTCATTGGATCAATTGACGGCGTCCTTCAACGGCGTGCAACACTGTCGCAGCATCCACATATTCAAGGTCGCTGCCAAGCGGAATGCCGTGTGCCAGCCGGGAGACACGGATACCGAGCGGCGCGATCAGCCGCGCCAGGTAGAGCGCTGTAGCCTCGCCGTCGACATCAAAGTTGGTTGCCAGCAGCACCTCTTCAACCACTTCGCTGCGCAGCCGTTCGAGCAGTTCACGAATCTTCAGGCGGTCAGGCCCGATACCGTCAAGGGGCGACAGCGCACCTTGCAAAACATGATAACGCCCCCGAAACGACCGGCTGCGTTCGATCGCCAGCAGATCTTGCGGTTGCTCGACCACACACAGTAATCGTGCTTCACGTTCGGGATCGGTGCAGATCGCACAGGGATCGTCTTCGGTAATATGAAAACACAGCGAGCAGAATCCGACCCGTGCTTTCAGCTCGCGAATCGCCCCGGCCAACGCCTCGGCCTCGGAGTTCGGTTGACGCAAAATGAAGAAAGCCAGCCGTGCGGCGGTCTTGCGACCAACCCCCGGAAACTTCGCCAACTCTGCCACCAAACGGGCGAAAGACGGGATGGAGCTTAACATGATGGCGCCAGGAAATTCAACATTTTAAAATACTGTTTTATTTTTTTTACGTTCGGTCAAAATTAACCGCCAAAATTACAATAATGTTAAAATTTCACCAATAAGTGGTCTGACCACTCATTGTACTTACCATGCAATTCAAACTCAAGGCAAGTATTTTCTGCCGTTTCAGCTCAATCATCAAACCAGACCGGGGATATTCAGTCCGCCGGTAATTTTCCCCATCTCGCTCTGCGCCAGCTCCTGACTCTGTTTCAACGCTTCGTTGATCGCGGTCATCACCAGATCCTGCAACATTTCGACATCCTCCGGATCAACAACATCACGTTCAATCTTCAACGACAGCAACTGCTGCTTACCGTTGACAACAGCTGTCACCACGCCGCCACCCGAGCTGGCCGTAACTTCTTTGTTCACCAGTTCTTCCTGCATCCGCGCCATTTTCTGTTGCATCAGTTGCGCTTGCTTCATCATGTTGCCAAAACCTTTTGCCATGAGCATATCTCCTTCGGTCGCGGCTGAACCGCACGTTGTCGTCATTACAGAAAGTGCGTTGCCCGCCAGTGCGCAACGCATCAAACAAAGCCTTTATCGATCGCCTTCACACTCTCGACTTTGCCCGCGAAAATATCCAGGGCCTTTTTCACCATCGGGTGTTCCAACGCATCATCACGCAAGCGCTTCTTGCGATCTGTTTCCCGCGTGTGGCGTTCCTCATTTAACGACAGTGGCGCGGCCACATCCTTGTTCCGCGCTGTCACCTTGACCTGCACCGCCATGCCAAAATATTCGTTGGCCAATTCGGCAAGGGCGTTGCGGTTGTCCTCATCCTGGAGCTGGGCCAGCTGGAATGAACCGCTTGCCAGACCGACTTCGAGCACCTCCGGCGGCAGCGACATCGGGCTGGCATGCTCAAGGAGCGAAGCAATCAGCGGACGGCGACGGCTTTTAACATGCTCCACCAGCCCAACCCAGCTTCTCGCGGAGTCCGTCGCCGACGGCGAAGCTTCAGCCTTTTTTGGCGGCGACCCTCCCGGCGGCGGCGCAGCCTCTGGAGCAACCGGCAGAGGGGGGGGTGATGAACGCGGCAGCGTCGTTACGCCGCCACTGCCCAGCCGACGTTCCAGCTGTTCCAGTTTGTGCAGGAGCATCGCGATATCGCGCCCCGGCGGTAATGTGGCAAGGCGAATCAGCGCCATTTCCAGCGCCAACCGCGGGAAAGTCGCCTGAGCCAGATCGCTTTCGACGTGAATCAACGCCGTCACCGCACGGTGCAATTCCTCGGGCTCGACCGTCGCCGCCAGGGTGCGCAGTTCGGTGATCTCGTCTGTTGTCATCTGCAACAGATCGCCCGGTTCATCAAGTACATGGCAGAGAACCAGCCCGCGAAAGAGCTCAACCAGCTCCTGGCAGAACTGGCGAAAAGAATGGCCAAGTTCGTCGATTTTACACACCACGTCGAGGCACGCGCGGGCGTCACGGCGCAGCACCCCTTCAGCGGCAGCGAAGAGCAGGCGTCGGTCGACCAGCCCGAGCAACGCCTGAACGTCCTCGTCACCGACCTGGTCGCCGCAAAAAGCAATCACCTGATCGAGGGTCGACAGCGCATCGCGCATACTTCCCTCACCGCGCCGGGCAATCAACATCAATGCCCGGTCGGACATCCCCATCCCTTCGGCGGTGACGATCTCGCGCAACCGATCAACCAGCTTGTTGATGCCGATTTTGCGAAAATCGAAACGCTGACAGCGTGACAGAATGGTGATCGGGATTTTGTGCGGCTCAGTCGTCGCAAAGATAAATTTGGCGTGCGCGGGGGGCTCTTCAAGGGTTTTCAACAACGCATTAAAGGCGTTGATCGACAACATGTGGACTTCATCAATGATGAAGATTTTATAGTGGGATTTTGCGGGGAGATAACGGATATTTTCGCGCAGGTCACGTATATCGTCGACCCCGGTATTCGAAGCGCCGTCGATCTCGAAAACATCTACCCCCTGACCGGCGGTAATTTCCAGACACGCAGGGCAGACATTACACGGGGTTGCCGTTGGCCCCTGCTCACAGTTGAGCGCTTTGGCAAGGATGCGCGCGGCAGAGGTTTTCCCCACCCCGCGCGCACCGGTAAAGAGAAAGGCATGATGGACACGACCGGAGCGAATGGAGTTGCCGAGGGTGCGACTGACGTGCTCCTGGCCAACCAGATCCTCAAACAGTTGCGGACGCCATTTGCGCGCCAATACCAGGTAAGACATGGGTCGCGGGCTCCTGTTCAGGGGGATCACCGGGATTACCGGCGGAAGAGACGACCGGGCACTCCCGCGGCACACGAACAAGATCGCTGCCGCTGCTCCCTTCCGGGCCTGACGGAGTTCACGACCCGTCGTTGCGCGGGACCCGGCCGTCACTTCCGCCGGTAATCTTCCAGTGTGATCAGATCAATAAATAAATGGCGGAGAGGGGGGGATTCGAACCCCCGGTACCTTGCAGTACACATGATTTCCAATCATGCACCTTCGGCCTCTCGGTCACCTCTCCGCGAGGATGCGTAGAATACATGAATGGCCAGGGCGTGTAAAGATTTTTTGTCCATCTGGCGCAGGTCGATCCGGGCGAGAAAAAGATGCACGATATGCGCTGGTTACTGCACTTGCACCGTATCAGATCACGACATCAGGGGCAGTTCAATGCTGACGCGGGTGTATTCTCCGGCAACACTGTCAATCGCGATATCTCCCTGATGCAGACGGATGATATCGGCACAGATACTCAACCCCAGCCCCGTCCCCACTCCGGCCTTCTTGGTGGTGTAAAATGATTTGAGCACATTGGGCAGCACCTGTTGCGGGATGCCGCTGCCGAAGTCGGTGACTTCAACGCTCAGCAAGGCGTGGTGATCTCTTTCAATGCGCCGCGCCGACAATACTATTTTCTTGTTATCATCGTGGTCGGGAAACTTTTCGTTGAGGGCATACCTTGAGTTACTGAGAAGATTCAGGAAAACCTGCTCGATCTGATGGGCATTGCATTTGATCCGACCAAGATCAGCGGCAATCGAGGTTTGCAAGGTAATGCCATCTTTTTTCAGCTGCGAATGCACCAGCGAGAGCGGCTCCTCAAGCAATACCTGGATATCGTAAAATTTGTGTTCTCCTTTATCATCCCTCGAAAAAGACAAGAGACTTTTGACGATGGCGGCAACACGTTCCCCCTCCTTGATAATACGCTCAAGAAGCTCCCTGCTCTTTTCGTCTGTTGTCCGTGACTTGAGGATATCCGCATAGTTGATCACCCCGCCGATCGGGTTGTTGATCTCATGCGCCACCCCCGCCGACAACTCGCCGATGGCCGCCAGATGCGAGGCGCGAATCGCCTGATGCTGCAAAGACGTTCTTTCCGTCAGATCATAAAAAAGTCCCTGCAATGCTTCGTGTCCGTTGTAGACCACCCTGGCGGCCTTGATTTCGACATCGCGGAGTTGTCCTGCCCGGGTTATAATCCGGGACACATGCAGGTCGGAGCTTACCCCTGCGCGGTAATCTTCAAAGCACCGGGAGACGTCCACAGCGCCGGAAGCCTTTAATTCAGGCGGATGCAGGATGGCCTGGGACTTGCCAAGCAACTCATCCCTGTCGCGTTCAACCAGCTGACAAAGGGCCGCGTTAACCGCCAGCAGCTCCCCCGTTTTGATATCCGCCACGGCAATGCCGTAGGCGGCTTCGTCAAAGAGAATCCGGTAATTGGCCTCCGATATTTGCAGTTCGCCCTGCACCTGGCGGGCGTGAGCCAAGGCCGCGCTGACCTGACCCATCTGTAACTCGATTTTTTCCCGCGTGGTAAAAAGAAAGAGCATCCCTACGACCCAAATCACGAGATAGGTTATGAAGTGTTGTTCTGCTAACGTTTCAGAAACCTCTCTATACGGTGCCAGCGGCACGGAGACACTGATCCCGCCACGGATCTCCCCGACAGCATACCCTTGCTGTTGATGACATTTCAGGCAGCTTGCTTCCGTCACCATCGGAAACATTTTGCGGAGAAACTTTTCCCCGTTGATTTCAGCAACCGTTGAGGCGTGCGTCGCGCCCGCGGCAAAACGCAGCAACGTTTCTTTTTCCCACCGGTCGGGGCTATTTCCCGAGCGAATCGGATTCAGGCTGGTAATGTGCCCGCGGACACCAGCAGCTTCCTCGGCAAGGGTGAAGACCTGGCGCGTCATATAGGCAGGATTGATCAGGGTGAGTTTTTTGCCGGACGGGGTGACGATATCGCGTTCAGGGATGTTTTTGAGATAGGGACTCGGCGGGGTTTCTTCCGTCACCGGAACATACACACCGCCGTGCCGTGCCGCCCACCGCCGGTAGAGCAGATCCTTGTCATAACTCGCCCCTGCCTCGGCGGAAGCAATATCGAGAAAAGCTCTTCTGTCGGAACTCTGTTGATGCCACGCCAGCAGCAGGATCAGGATTGTCCACCCCGCAAAAGCGATCAACCATAGCGCGCAGCGTGTCGGACTTGACTGAAAATTCCGGGCAGTGAATAACATCTCTATCCTGCGGCAAGGCGTAGGGGCATAGCAACGATCAACGTCTGCTCAGCGTAGAACGTCTATCTACGACAGCGATTAAAACAGCAGCGAATCGATATTTTGGGGCGGATAGTTTCCGTTTTTTACGACAGGAGCAACGCGCGCCCCCGACCGGTTCGCCAGGGGGGCGCGTTGCCGTTCGTCGTAGATCAGCCGTTCTTGCGCTCGAACTCTTCCATAAAGCTCGCCAGCGCCTCAACCCCCGCCATCGGCATCGGGTTGTAGATCGAGGCGCGAATACCGTTGACCGCCCGGTGCCCCTTGAGGGCATAGAGACCGGCGGCACCGGCTTCCTTGAGGAATTTGGCTTCGAGTTCTTCACTCGCCAGATTGAACGTCACGTTCATCATCGAACGGAATTCCGGCTGGACAAACCCCTTGTAAAAACCGCTTCCGTCGAGCAGCGCGTAAAGGTGCGCGGCCTTGGCACGGTTGCGCGCTTCGATCACCTTGACCCCCCCTTCGGCCTTGAGCCAGTCGAGCATCAGCTTGACAACGTAAATGGCAAAGGTGTTGGTGGTGTTGGTCAGCGAATTATCCTTATCCAGTTGTGTGTAATTGAGCAGCAACGGGGTTTGCTCGGAAGCAAAGCCGAGCAGATCTTCACGAATAACCACCATCGCCATCCCTGACGGTCCGAGGTTCTTTTGCATGCCGGCATAGATGCAACCGAACTTGCTGTAATCGATCTCGCGGGAAAGGATTTCCGAGGTCTGGTCAGCGATCAACGGCACCGCGCCGGTGTCGGGGAAAGTCTGCCACTGGCTGCCGTAAACGGTGTTGTTGCTGGTGATGTGACAGTAGGCGGCATCCTGATCGATATCGGCGGGAGAATAGGGGGGCAACCGGTCATGGTTGGTGGCAGCACCGCTGGCCACCACCTTGACGTTGCAGAACGGCACGGCATCCTTGTGCGCCAGCTTGGCAAAGTTGCCGGTCTCGAAATAGAGGCACTTTTTGGTCGCCGTACGCCCCGCGAGGTTGAGCGGAATTGCGGCGAACTGCATCCGTGCGCCCCCGTGAACAAAGAGAATCTTGTAGTTGTCCGGCACTCCGCTCAGCTCCCGGAAAGTCGCCTGCGCCGCTTCGAGAATGGCGACGAATTCCTTGGAACGGTGGCTGATTTCGATCGCCGACACGCCCATGCCGTTGTAGTTGAGAAACTCCGTCTGAATCTTCTCCATCACCGGAACCGGCAACATCGCCGGACCCGCACCGAAATTGAATACCTGATTAGCCATCGGATCAAATCCTCCTCAGTCAAAATTGATGTATTTACAGCGCACGAACGTTAATAACGCCTGCTATCGCGGTCAGCTTTTTCACCACCTCTGCCGAGGCAGGGACTTCAATATCGATCAGGTTATAAGCAATATCGCCGCGACTTTTATTAATCATATCGAGCACATTGATACTTTGGTCAGCAAGAACCGACAGCACCTGCCCGAGCATTTTTGGAACATGCCTGTTGCTAATCGCCAGACGATACTGGCCATTACGCTCCAGCATCGTATTGGGGAAATTGACCGAATTGCGGATGTTGCCATTTTCAAGAAAATCGCTGAGCTGGTCAGCGATCATGATCGCACAATTTTCCTCCGCCTCTTCGGTGCTGGCGCCAAGATGAGGGATCAGCACCACCTTGGGGTGCCCGATCAGCTCAACCATCGGGAAGTCGGTCAGATACTGGCTGATCCTGCCGCTCTCCAGCCCGGCGAGAATCGCTTCGGCATCGACAACCTTTTCCCGCGACAGATTGATCAGCACCGCGCCGTTTTTGAAACTGTCGATCAACTCCTTGTTGATCAGGTTGCGCGTCGCTTCCAGCACCGGCAGGTGAAGGGTCACAAAATCGGATTTGGCAAGGAGCGACTGCATGTTCTCCATCCGCTGCACATCGCGTGACAGCCGCCAGGCCGCTTCGACCGACAGCGCCGGATCGTAACCGAGGACATTCATACCGAGCATCAGCCCGGTTTCCGCCACCAGTGAACCGATCGCGCCGAGCCCGACAACGCCGAGGGTTTTCCCTTTGAGCTCTGTTCCGCCATAGGTTTTTTTGCCCCCTTCGACCAGCTTGTGCAGCTCCTCGGCACCCTTCCCTGGCCCCTCACGCCGAACAAACTCGATCGCCCCGACAATGTCGCGCGCGGCGAGGAGCATCGTGGCGATGGCCAGTTCCTTGACCGCGTTGGCGTTGGCACCGGGCGCATTGAAGACGACAATGCCGCGCGCGGAGCAGTTTTCAACCGGGATATTGTTGACCCCGGCACCAGCCCGGCCAATCGCCTTGATCGACGCACCGATATCCTCCGCTGCCAGGACGTGGCTACGCAGCATGATCGCATCGGGCGTACCGATCTCGCTGGCGATTTCGTATTTATCGCGCGGAAAACGGTCAAGCCCCTTCACCGAGATCTGGTTGCGGGTCATGATCTTGTACATGGCAAAACCTCCTCGTTAACTGTATTTAATACACCAGTAAGTACGACAAATAAAAAACCGCCTGGACGGTTACCGTCGACCAGGCGGTTCAATGGCGAAAGGACATGCTGCTCACCATCAATGCGAGTTCATCGTGAGACGGGTCAACAGAGCGTTTTTACACCTTTTACTGATCGATGTCAACGGATTCCCCGCCGCAGACAATCGCCCGGCATTCGAGATAAAAGCGCTTCTCATCCGCTTCCCCCATGGAAAAGGTTTTGCGCGGCAACGCGCCATCGAGGACGATGGTTTTAAAGAGCTCGTGCTTCGAAATCGCCGGCAGCCAGAACCCCGCATTGCCGGTCTTACCGCCGAGTTCGGCGACGGTCTCATCGCCATGAATATAATCGATCCGCGCCTTGGTGGCAGGCAGATAGACGTCGAGAAACCCTTGCAAGGTCGCGACCACCAGATTGAAACGCGGTGCGCTGATTTCAATGACGCCCTGCTGTGCTCCGATCACAAAGGGGATACGATGTACCCCGGCGCTCGGCGGCAACGCGAGCTCCTTTTGCACATCAGCCACCTGACGCAGAGCAAAGTCTTCACAGCGGTCGGCATAGTAACGCTCCATCGCCGCCAACAGATCATTGCCGTCCACATTGAACAGTACCCGGTGAATCGCCTCGAATTCGAGGCCGGGATCGTGAACGTTGACCAGCTCGACCAGGGCATAGCGGGCCGGGTGGTTCATGATCGCAGCAAGATCGGACACCTGCGCCTTGAGCCGCTCCCAGATCGCCTTGGCGGTAGCAAAGGAGTGGTTGCCGTCTCCCATGGCGTAGAGCATCACCGGTTTGTCGCTGACCCCGTAACGGGCATTGAATGCCGCTGGCGTCGCCAATGCGGCAAGCCGTGCGGCAACCTGCTCAATATCCGCAGCAGCCGAGACGCGCCAGCCGCGCACCCGACCACCGTCGGCCATCAGCTCAACATCATAAACCTCTTCCAGCTCCTTGGCGAAGAGCGGTTCGATCACCGTCAGCTGCGGATCGTCGATCAGCACCATGATATGGGGCAGCTCAATCGGTGCATTTTCGCGCACCTTGATGCGCGGCGGCAGACGATCGACAATCGTCCCCTCCGTTGCCCGAATCAGGGTGGTTGCCCCCGCGTTATAGTCGTATTGTTCCAGGTCGAGTGCCACCATCAGCCCCTTGCGTGACGGCACCTGGGTTGTCGCCCGGTCGACCAGAATGAACCCGGCCCCCTGATCAAGAAGAATCTTTTCATCAAGATAACGCCGCATTGCGGCATTGATTCGCTGCACCCGCAGCTCACCGTCGTCATCTTCGAGATAGACTTCGGGGAAAATCAGTTCCAGCGTTGACGGTGCATCACCGATATGGCGAGCGACCTTGTCCCAATATTCCGGCTGTGAGGTATATTGGTCACAGGCAATCACCGCCCAGCGATTCAGATCAATCCCGTTGCGCGGCAGCAGAATGTGCGGTGCCTGGAGGGCAATCTTTTCAAAGACCATTGGCTCTCTCCCTGTCCGGTCGCCAGCGACCGGCTATTTGATCAGTTGCAGATGATTTAGCGGCCCAGCCGGTGTGGCTGTGTTCTGTAGCGTCCCGGTCGTTAAAGTTTGCGTCCGGCGACCACGGCGTATTCGCGCAGCTTCGCCATCACCAGGGCAAAATCCTCCGGCCGCAACGATTGCGGGCCATCACACGAGGCCAGCTCCGGATGGGGGTGGACTTCGATAATCAACCCGTCGGCCCCGGCGGCGACGGCGGCATAGGACATCGGTGCAACCAGGCTGGCGTGGCCGGTGGCATGGGATGGATCGATGATCACCGGCAGGTGCGACAGCTCCTTGAGGACCGGCACGGCAGAAATATCGAGGGTGTTGCGGGTGGCGGTCTCAAAGGTGCGGATGCCGCGCTCGCAGAGCACCACCCGCTGGTTCCCCTCGGAGAGGATATATTCGGCACTCATTAGAAATTCCTGAATCGTCGTCGACATGCCGCGTTTGAGCAGCACCGGTTTACCGAGCTGACCGAGCATCTTGAGCAGCGCAAAGTTCTGCACGTTGCGCGCACCAACCTGCATGATATCGGCATAACGTCCCACCAGCTCGACATCGCGCGGATTCACCACTTCGGTCACAATCGGCAAGCCGGTGGCGCTACGTACCCGATCGAGCAGCTTGAGCCCTTCTTCTTCGAGCCCCTGAAAGGAGTAGGGGCTGCTGCGCGGCTTGAACGCGCCGCCGCGCAGGACCGTCGCCCCGGCCGCCTTGACCGCAATGGCGGCGGACAGGAGTTGTTCTTCACTTTCGACCGCGCACGGTCCGGCCATCACCACCAGATTGTCGCCGCCGATGATGACGCCAGGTGCCAGTTCAAAACAGCTCGGCTCGGCCCGGATCTCGCGGCTGGCAAGTTTGAACGGTTTAAGGATCGGCACCACGTTCTCGACGCCGGGGAGGACTTCGAGCGATTGCAGGATTTCCTTGCCGCGTTCGTCGCCGACCGCGCCGACGACGTTGCGTGTTTCTCCATGAATCACATGGGACTGGTAGCCCAGCTCACTGATCCGTTTTTCGACTTCGGCCAGTTGTGCGTCGCTGGCCCCTTTTTTCATGACGATAATCATTTTTCACTCCTCGTTGCGCGCGCCCGGCAAGTTTTTAATGGCCGACCCTGTTGTTCCCAAAGTCGATTTCGTGGCGCGGCCAAACGAAAAAACCATGGGAAAAACGCAAACGGTCTGCCCATGGTTTTGGTGATGCGACGTGATCAAGCCCCTACGTCGATATACCGGTACCTCGGACAGACGGCCTAAAATAAAAGCCGCGCCAAAAAAAGGTAAATCCGCTAAATCGGGCGTCGTTACGGGGCATGGATCGTGCGCTCCACAAGGATCACTGGTGTCGTTAGTACATAGCAAAAGCACTCAAAAATGGCAAGACGGAAAATTCCGCGCTGGGGATCGGCAAAGATTTCCGCCAATCGCCAGCGCTTCACGAAGTTTTTGCTTGACACTCACAGGCGCTTTAGCTATAAAACGTCCTCCGCCCAGATAGCTCAGTCGGTAGAGCAGAGGACTGAAAATCCTCGTGTCGGCAGTTCGATTCTGTCTCTGGGCACCATAAGAATCAAGGGGGTTACGTTAATGACGTAGCCCCTTTTTCTTTAATCTCTTCCGGCCGGGATATCTTTAATGCCTTTCAATTTAACACGAAATGAAATCCTGATCACCTGTGGCGCGTCCTATTTCGGTCGGGGACGAAGTTATCAAGCGGCAGGCCGGGTTGAGTCACTGGAGTGGGATGAAATCGGGCAGGTCCTCTTTGCCGAAGTCGCGGGGAGTGGCCGAAATCTTTATCAGCAGGAAATCTTTTTTCCACCACCCACCAATCACGACCGGTTCGTGGGCGATTGTTCCTGTCCGGTCAGCTTCAATTGCAAACATGTGGTCGCCGCCTTGCTGGAGTGGCTCGAACTGCGCAACCAGATCACTGATCCCGCATCCGAAACGGACGCTGGACACTCGTCTTTACAACGCTGGCAAGAAGAAACCGTGCAGCGACTGCAAAATGAGCAGGCCTCCCAGGATGCTGCACCGGGCGAACCTTGCCTGCTTTATCTGCTGCAACTCCTTGGGCGCGAATCCTCTCAGGCCATTTCCGTGCAGACGTTCAAGAGCCGTCGTCTCAAAAGAGGGGGGTGGGGGAAAACATCCAGTTACCCTCTGGCGCAAGCAAGACAATACCATTACTACACTCCCGCTGAAATCGCACCGCTTGATGTTGAAATCGCCCAGTTGCTGACCCAAAACGTCTTTACGCAGACATTGCCCACCCTGCACGGTGATACCGGAGTGCTGGTACTCAAGCGCCTTTTACAAAGTGGCCGCTGCTTTTTTCAATCGACTGAAAACCCGCCTTTGCGTTGTGGCCGCAACCGGACCGCCACTTTTCGCTGGCATAAAAATGATCAGGATAAAACCCAGCTCGATATCAACCTTGACGGTATTGGCCACGCCTGGGTACCGATTCCGACGACTCCGCCCTGGTACCTTGATCCCGTAACCCACCAGTGCGGGATCATTGACCAGCCGCTCCCGGCGGCGCTCTATCATTCACTGCACAAGCTCCCCCCGGTTGCCGCCGAACAGTTAAGGGGACTCAGTTATTTCCTGCTGGAAAAACTTCCGCCAGAGACCATTCCGCTGCCCATTGAAATAAAGATAAAGTGTTGGGAGCACCCCCCCGTTCCGACCTTGATCCTGCGCTCCGCGATCGGCCCGACCGGCGGTCGCCACCATCTGGCCCGGCTGCGCTTCACTTATGGACCGATCAGCGTCCCCCCCTTGCAGTCAGCGGAAAATGGTTCCCGTCTCATTCGCCATCAGGATGAAGACTGGAGCATCACCTGTCATCCTCGAATCGAAAAGGATGCGTACGACACCCTCGTCCGCCATGATCTGTGCCCGGCACCGCCACTGCTTTGTGAGCAGGGCGAAGATGATTTTTATTTCGCCACGGAAACCCTGGCAGCGTCAGCGCTGGCTTGGCGGCAACTGATTGACGATATTCCCGTGCTGGAGAACGAGGGCTGGAAGGTCGAGATCGATGACAGCTTTCAACTCACTTTCGAAACCGTGTCGACCCTTCAGGCGGATATCGATGATGGTGACATCGGTTGGTTCGAGATCGGCTTGAATATTGAGCATAATGGTCAAAAATTCCCGTTGCTGCCGCTGTTGACACAGTGGCTTGAGAGTAATGCAACGGAACAGTCCCTGATGTACCATCTGGGCGGCAATAACTGGCTGGAAGTTCCCGCCTCGGTACTGGAACCGGTCGTCACCACGTTGGTCGAACTCTTTCAAGACCCGCAACTCAATAACGACGGACAGCTGAAACTCCCCCGCCCCCAGGCCCACGGTTTGCTCGACCTCGAAGACATGTTGGCGGTCGGCGGCCAGCGGCTGGACTGGCAAGGGGGCAAAAAACTTCGCCAACTGGCGGAAAAAATGCGCAATTTTAAAGGAATTGAACTCCTCGACCCGCCCGTGGGCCTCAATGCCGAGCTACGCAACTATCAGCGCCAGGGGCTCTCGTGGCTCCAGTTTTTACGTGAATACAGCTTTAATGGTATTCTCGCCGACGATATGGGGCTGGGCAAAACCATTCAGGCACTGGCTCATCTGCAACGTGAAAAAGAGGCGGGGCGGCTTGATCGCCCCGCCCTGATCGTTGCCCCGACCAGCGTCATCAGTAACTGGCAACGTGAAGCCGCGCGCTTCACCCCCGAGCTCAAAACACTGGCGTTGCACGGTCTCAACCGTAACGTGCATTTCGACCGGTTGGACGACTACGATCTGATCATTACCAGTTATACGCTGCTCAACCGTGATCTGAAACAACACCTCAAGCGTGACTATCACAGCCTGATCCTCGATGAAGCCCAGGCGATCAAGAACCCGAATGCGAAAGCCGCTCAGGCCGCGTGCGAAATCAAAGCCAGCCATCGCCTCTGCCTCACCGGCACCCCGCTGGAGAACCATCTCGGTGAGCTCTGGTCGCTCTTTCATTTTCTGATGCCCGGTTTCCTTGGTGATCAGCAGCAATTCAATAAACTCTTTCGCACCCCGATTGAGAAACACCGCGACCATGAACGGCAACAGCTGCTGCAAAAGCGCCTGGTTCCATTTATCTTGCGCCGTGACAAGGGGGAAGTCGTACAGGAATTGCCATCCAAAACGCTGATAGTACGCGAGGTCGAGCTGAACGGGGCACAAGCCAAACTTTACGAAACGCTGCGGATCGCCATGACCGTGCGGATCGACAAATTACTGCAAACGCAAGGGATGAACCGCAGTCATATCCAGATTCTCGACGCCCTGCTAAAATTGCGGCAGGTCTGCTGCGACCCCCGGCTGGTGAAGCTCGAAAGTGCGCGCAGCGTCAAGCATTCCGCCAAGCTGGAGCTGTTGATGGAGATGGTCACGGAGCTGCTGGCGGAGGGGCGCAAGATCCTCATCTTCTCCCAGTTCACGTCCATGCTCAGGCTGATTGAGGATGAACTGAACGCCAGCGCTATCAGCTATAGCAAACTGACCGGTCGCACCCGCAAGCGCGACGCAGCGATTGCCACCTTTCAGAATGGAGACGTGCCGCTCTTCCTGATCAGCCTCAAGGCCGGCGGTGTAGGACTCAACCTGACTGCCGCCGATACGGTCATTCATTACGATCCCTGGTGGAATCCGGCGGTGGAGAATCAAGCGACTGACCGGGCGCACCGCATCGGTCAGGAGAAACCGGTTTTCGTCTACAAGCTGGTTGCCAGTGGCACGGTTGAAGAGAAGATTTTGCAACTCCAGGAGAAGAAAGGCGCTTTGGCAAGAGGGGTTTTCCAGCCGCGGGATCAGGCGGAGGAGTTGCCGGGGATGAGTGCCGAGGACCTTTTGGAGTTGTTAAAGCCGGTGGGGACAACGGTTTCTGGCGAAGCAGATTAAACAGGGCTTGCTGAACAATTAATTTACCTCGGGCCCTGGCTCAGGATACACTTTGAACTGAAGCCTGCCCCCTCCGCCAGTGGCACATGCACCAGCCCCCGCTTGACACAGAAACACCCCGGCGATTTTCACTCGCCCCGCCCTCACCCAGCCAAAGTGCTTACACCTGTCAGTGCTTCAAGGCGTGCGGCGCACCGCAACTCACACACACGAAAGCCGATTTGTCCTGTTCTTCGGCGCTCGCCTCACTATATTGGTCATGCACGGTGTTGTTGGCACCGCAGGACACACACACAAACGCAGACTTCCCTTGCAGCTCGGCGGTTGCCACGGTGAATCGATCATGGACCGTGTTCCTGGTTCCGCAGCTGCGACACACAAACGCCGATCGCTCTTGCAGCTCGACGGACGCTTCGCTGAAGCGGTCGTGAAGCCGATGCTCGGTTCCACAGGACGAACACGCAAACGCCGATTTTTCTTGAAGCTCACTCGTCGCCTCGGTGAATCGATCTGTCATGACAATGCTCCTTTCTTGCCCCTCTTCGTTGTGCCATTGCTGATTCAAAGGTTTAAAAACACCCACTCCCTGATTAGATTATATCACGCACAACTACTTTTTCGGGGATTGTCCAGAAAATTTGTCGAAATTGCGTTCGCGAGGCAACTTCTAATCAAGAAGCCCTTGTATCCCCGAGAAAAAATCGTTCGCTAACTTGTTTTTTTCTTCTTCCGTCGATTCGGGAGGGGTTTCACTGGACACCTCGTTCAGTAATTCAGCTGGAATTTCTTCAAGGAAACGGCTCGGGATGCGCTCTTCAAATTTGCCGTATTTTTTGCGCCGGAACGTGTTGGTCAGAATCAGTTGCCGTTGGGCGCGGGTGATGCCGACATAACAGAGTCGTCGTTCTTCATCGACATCGAGAGCGTCGCTGATAATCTTTTTGTGTGGCAGAAATTCTTCTTCGAGTCCCGCCAGAAAGACGATAGGGAATTCGAGTCCTTTGCTTGAATGCAGACTCATTAACACCACCGCGTCCTGCTTCAGCTTCGACTCCTTGTCGCTCGGCCGCGGTTCGTCCCGATCCCCCAGTGACACCTTTTCAAGAAAATCGGCAAGGGATATCTGCCCTTCACGTTCTTCATAAGCAGCCATCGCATTGATGACCTCGGCGATATTTTCGCAGCGTTTGAGTGCCTGTGCCCGATCTGTCGCAGCACCATAAACTTCCTCTTCCAGTCGCAACTCTTTCAGCAGGGCGCGCAGGGTGTCGGTCAGGGCAACCTTTTTGCCGAACCGTTCCCCGAAGCGTTTTTGCATGGCGGTAAATTCGGCGAGTGCGTTGGCACAGCGCTCCCCGACCAACGCTGGCAATCCGTCACCAGTCAACACATCCCAAAGCGGGCAACCCCGCTCGGCAGAGGCTCTGATCAGTTTTTCGACGGAGCTTTCGCCGATGCCGCGTTTTGGATAGTTAAGAATCCGCAGCAACGCCACCTCATTACGGGTGTTGTCGATCAGCTGCAGATAGGCAAGGACATCACGGACTTCCTTGCGGTCAAAGAATTGTTGTCCGCCGATCAATACATAGGGGATATTTTCGTAGCGCAACTGTTCTTCGAACGCCCGTGACTGGGCGTTGGTTCGGTAGAGAATGGCAAAATCACTATAGGCGCACTTGCGCTTGAATCGTTCGCCATGGATCCGCTCGACGATCGTCCGCGCTTCATCCTCATCGTCCTCGCAACGCAGGTAATCGATCAGCGGGCCACTCCCGTCCGCCGTCCAGAGGGCTTTATCCTTGCGCTGGCGATTGTGTTTGATCACTGCATTTGCGGCATTGAGAATAGTGCCGCTGGAGCGATAATTCTGTTCCAGTTTGATCAACCGGGCGGTGGGGAAATCTTTTTCGAAATCGAGGATATTTTCCGGTTCAGCGCCACGCCACCCGTAAATCGACTGGTCATCATCGCCAACGACACAGAGATTCCCTCCCGCATCACAGAGCAACTGAAGTAAACGGTACTGGGCGGTATTGGTATCCTGATATTCATCGACCATCAGATAGCGAAACCGCTGCCGGTAATGGTCGCGCAGATCCGTGTGTTCGGTCAGCAGCTGCACGGTCAACATCAGAATATCATCGAAGTCGACGGCGTTATAGGCCCTCAGCGCCTGCTGGTAACGGGTATAGACATCGGTCAGCAGCAGTTCACTTTCGTTGTTGTTGCGGGCACGCAGGCGCTCCGGAGGAACCAGCTTGTTCTTCGCTTCGGAAATCTTCCACTGGATTTGATCCGGCTCAAACCCCTTCCCCCCGTGAACTGAAGCATTGACCAGTTCACGAATCTTCGCGCGTTGATCCCCCGCACCATAGATCGAAAAGTTTTTTTTGTAGCCGAGGCGTTCGATGTGTTCGCGCAAAATACGCATCCCCAACGAATGAAAAGTGGAGATGATCGCCCCCTTGCAGGCTTTGGTACCGACCTGCGCACGAACCCGTTCCTGCATTTCACGGGAGGCCTTGTTGGTAAACGTTACCGCCAGAATGTGCTCTGCCGGGACGTTCAGCTCTTGCAGAAGATAAGCAATACGACTGGTAATAACGCGGGTTTTCCCCGAACCGGCACCCGCCAGCAACAGCAACGGGCCTTCGGTGTGCTGCACAGCGGCACGCTGTTGGGGGTTGAGTAAACTGAGCTTCATGATCATCCGTTAGTGTAAAAAGGGCTGTTCACTCTGGCGAGTGCTTGATCGAGCGAGCGGCGTAGAGTAGCAGAAATGAGGAAAGCTCTCAAGGAATCAAAATGGTGACAGAAATATTTTAATCCAGCTTGTCACGTGACAGAGATTCTGCTACCTTGCGCCCCATGTTTCGTTTTACTGTGATCATTATCGGAGTTCTCTGGGGAGCGCTGGTGCTAATTTCGTGGAGCAGCCCGGTCCTCCTCCCGGCTCCGGTCGAGCACGTTACACCCTCTGCCCGGAACTCCTGACACGGTTAGGCGTCTGTTCGGCGTTAGCCCTCTTCGGAATTGGCGGTCGCAAATCGGCACTCTGCTCCCTGCCGTGAATCCCGCCGCACAAACTCGGCATTGATGGCGTTGATCACTTCCCATTTATTCAACGACCACAGCGGTGCCAGCAACAACTCGCGGGGCCCATCGCCAGTCAGGCGGTGGATCAGGGTGGCGGGATGCAGCCGTTCGATGAAGTCAACCGCGAGCTGTACATAGGCCTCCTGCGCCAGCACTTCGATGTCCCCCGCCGTATAAAGATCACCCAGGAGCGTGCCGCGTAATACATGGAGCAAGTGGATCTTGATCCCGTCAACGTTGAGTCGCGCCATTTCGTCGGCGGTGGCGAGGATCTCGGCGCGACTTTCTCCCGGCAGCCCGAGAATCACATGGACACACACCCGCAGACCATGTGCTTTTGCTGCTTGATAAGCGCGCAGAAAGGTCGCATAGTCATGTCCGCGACGGATAAAATCGAGCGAGCTGTCATGACTGCTCTGAAGGCCGAGCTCCAGCCAGAAATAGGTGCGCCGGGCATATTCCGCCAGCAGATCAAGAACTTCGGGAGGAAGGCAATCGGGGCGGGTGCCGACCGCGAGTCCGACAATGTCCGCAACCGTGAGGGCCTCATCATAGAGGACACGCAGCTCTGCCGGTGGTGCCCAGGTATTGGAAAATGGTTGAAAATAGGCCAGAAATTTACGCGCTTTGGTCTTGCGCCCCAGCATCACCTCGCGGCCGCATTCAAGCTGTTCCCGTACCGACCGGCCACGCTCGATCCCGACCGCACCGGAACCATCAGGGGCACAGAAGATACAGCCGGACCGATCCCGGCCAGCACGTCGATTCGGGCAACCGAATCCGGCATCAACAGAAATCTTGTACACTCGTTCACCAAAGGTTTCTTTAAGGTGATCGGAAAAAAGCAGGTAGGGTTTTTCAGGCATGGCGGCACTATGCCACGAGTCATCTGACGGAGCAAGCCCTCCCCGTACTATTTCCGCAAGCGCGGGGAATTATTATCGAACCAACGGTTAATTTGAGGAGAGACCGATGACGGACCAACCCGACAACGACCCGAACCCGTCCGGCGGCGATCAAGAGAAGCCCTCACGTTTCGCCGATCTGGAAGTACTCCAGCAGGAGGTTGATCGTCGATTGCGCGACAACCGGCGTTTTCTCGATCGATTTCTGGATGAAGATTTCGTTGACGAAGATGACCGGATCGAGGACGAAGGGGATGCCGATTTTGAGGAGTTGTAGCTTCGCTACGGATGCGGCGGTCAGTCGGCGGTGCGATATTGCCAATTGTGCAGCCGATATTCGGCCAATAGCAGCTCCAGTTCTGCGTGACAGAAACAGCCCCGTTCGACCAGCAACTCCCCCAAACGGGTCTGTTGGGAACGCTGGTACATCAGCAGGGTTTTTACCTGGCGCGGGCTCAGCAGATTAAGTCCCACCGCCCTTTCCCCGATCCGCATAAAAACTTTCCCCGGCGCGACCAGACGTTGCGCGGCGTCCTCATTCAGCCACCCCCATCGCAACGCGATGCTTCCGAAGTTCGGTCGCTGGCGACGCTGAAAAAAAAGGGCTTCATGCAGGGTCTGAAAACTGACCTTGCCCCGATAAAACAGATAACGACCGAATTCCAGCGGCTTTGGCGGCAGCGGCCCGGAATAATAATGTCCCGTTCGCGCAGGGGTGGGTGTTCCGGTCGCAGGTTGCGCGGCACTTTCAGCGGCAGGAAGCTTTGCTGCCTGGCCATGATCACGCTCTTTAAGATAGGCATCGAGCAGACGGTATGCTTCGTTCACCTGGCGAAAGCGGTGCGTTGCGCGCTGCCGGTCAGCAGTGTCCGCCACGGGCAACATGTCCGGGTGGGTCTCCCGGGCACACCGGCGATATGCCGCTTTTGCTCCGCCCGGCTGCAGGTAATCGAGAAAGTCGGCCGACAAAACAACATCCGCACCAAAGAGCGTACGACATGCAATCAAGGTTTCATTTAATCCGGGAAAATTCAAGGCAAGACCTTTACGGGGCGATCAGTAGAGTCGATACTGGTGATCGTAAAAATGAAACGCTCGCTTGACGCGAGATTGAATCGTCGCCTTGGAAAACGGCTTCATAATAACGTCAAAAAAACCTTTTTCAAAGGCCGTTCGTTCCTCTTCAGGACTTTTTACCTTGCCGATCATCAATATGATTGGCGTATGCCTGAGTTCGGGGATGGCCAGTGCTGCGCTGAGCAATCCGTAACCGTTGAGCTTCGGCATTTCCATGTCGGTAATCACCACATGCGGATTATCGGCGATGATAATCTTGAAGGCCTCCATCCCATCGCTGGCCAGAAGTACGCGATATTTCTGCTCCTCAAGGAAATCCTTCAACATCGTCCGGACGAGTTCGTCATCATCCACAACCAGCACGGTTCTTGTCTCGGAACGATGTGGCTCCCGATGTAAATAATGGCGGCTGATCTCCGCACGAATCTCATCCTTGGTCGCAACGTAGGGAACGACGCGCAGACCGGTCGCGTGTTCGACTGCGGCAATGGTCCTGGTGTCGGTGGGATCAATCATCGCCAGCGCCAATCGCTCAGTGTCCCGTTTTAGTGGAAAAATCATACAGCGCATCGCCTGCTCCACCGGAATCAGGTGCAGCAACTGCGTATCAATACCGATATGTTCGAGGTGATCTATCGTCTTGACGCCGTATTGATCCGCCAGGGCATGCGCCAACTCGCTGCCGGTGATCAAGCCGAGGTCTTCCAGTACCTCGCCGAACCTGCGTTCGAGGTGAAACGCCTGTTTCAAAACCCGATCAACAGAAACCTGTGAGAGCAGCTTGTTTTCGACAAAAATCTCACCAAGCTTCTTTGGTTTTCTGTGATTAATCATCATCACACCTCGGCTGAATTCTACCCACGGTCGCGGTCAGTTGTCAACGAACAGCACACAAAATTAGTTTTTAATAAAATAGAAACCACGGTTATAGCATTAGTGAAAACAGGCAATTATTTAACCGAAAAATGCTCAACAGGGGAAGCACATGGAAGCCAAGAGGGTGGTAGTGATCGACGATAGCGAGGTTGTGTTGGCAATGTCTCCGAGATTCTCGGCGGAGCGGGCTGTGAAGTATTGACCTCCGAATCGCGCATTGACGCCAACCGACATATTTATTCTTCGCGCAAACCAGACCTGATCTTGGTCGAGTTCATGATGCCTTTGCTGCAAGGGGATAAAAAGGTGAAGCTGATCAAGCAGCGGGGAAATAACCGTGACATCCCGATCTTGTTGATGTCAAGCAAGTCGATCGATGAGTTGCAACGGCTGGTCGAATCATCCGGCGCCGACGGTTATATCCAAAAACCGTTCTCGCCGGCCGCGCTGGTCAATCAGGTGTGCAATGCCGTTGCCCACTAACCACTCTTCCCGGCGTCGGCGCGCCATGCACCCCGCCGGACGCATAAAAAAACCCGCACCAGAGGGTTGCGGGTTTTTTGAACAAAGCTGAAAATTATTTCATACGTCTTTATTCTCTTTATCGTCTTTTATTTCCTTGGCATCTTCTAGCGTCTCCTGTTCATCCTTGACCCCCTGCTTGAAGTTACGCAACCCCTTGCCAAGGGCACTGCCAACCTGCGGAAGTTTCCCCGCTCCAAAGACGATCATGACCAGAACCAGGATGATAAGCAGTTCTTGTGTGCCGAGACCAAACATAGTGTATCGCTCCTTCAACTTGGGAAGCTGTAGGGTACACCGGTTGAAAAAAAAGTGCAATATATAGATGACGAAACAAAATCAGGGCCTGTGTCAGCTACCGCTGATTCATATCGCGCCATTCAGCTTTGGAAATTATCACCTGCTCGTTGCTTAA
>JAHYIW010000014.1 GCA_019429445.1 Desulfuromonadaceae bacterium | reverse complement strand
GCATTGTCAGCGGCCTGCGCCTCAGCCGCGCGGTCATGCGCAATATCCGCCAGAACCTGTTTTTCGCCTTCATCTACAACGGCGTCGGCATCCCGATCGCCGCCGGGGTGCTCTACCCCTTCTTCGGTATCCTGCTCAGCCCGATGATCGCCGGTGCCGCCATGGCCTTCAGTTCGGTTTCGGTGATCAGCAACGCCCTGCGGCTGCGCAAAATCGACATTTAGTCAGCAAGTCACCAGCGTTAGGTGTTTTTGCATGTCGAAAAGTGGTGCTATTTCAGACGATCAGTCTGAGCATAATTTCTTCCCGACAGGGAAGAAATAGTTTGATTTTTTTCCATTTGCCTATATTCTTACCGTAGAGGAAGATTTTTTAATTGGAGTCTTTATGAACCACTCAGGCATACCACACGGGAAGATTTCAAGCCCCGAGCAACTCGGCACCCTGATCCGCCAAATCCGCAAAGAACAGGGAATTACGCAGGAAGCTCTCTCGTCCCTGATTGGCGTAGGCCCTCGATTGATTGGTGAGATTGAGCGAGGCAAGCCGACTGCAGAAATCGGCAAAGTTTTTCAACTGCTGGTCGGGCTGGGATTGGTTCTCTCCATTCAGCCCCGCACGACAAGGGATCATCGGGAATAGTCCATGGGAAAAATCGCTGAGCAACTTGAGGGCTACCTGAGCGACCGCTGCATTGGCATGCTGAGCCGGGAAAACGGACGGCTTGCCTTCCTTTATGACCGACAATGGCTGGCTGATCCTCACAGCCATCCCTTGTCCCTCTCACTGCCCTTGCGCGAAGCGCCGTTTTCCGATTTGGAAACCCGGACCTGGTTCGGCAACCTGTTGCCGGAAGGTGACTTTCTCAACACCGTCGCTCGCCGCCTGGGAAGAAGCACCGGCGATATCTTCGGACTGCTCGTCGATCTCGGCGGGGAGTGCGCTGGCGCGATCAGCCTTCTGCCGCCAGGAAAAGCCGCAGCGGAAACGGGCGGCTACCAGCCGTTTCGTGAAGACGAGCTCTTTGCCCTGGTCTCCGCCGATCCACCTCTGCCACTGCTGGCCGGTGAGACAGGTGTCCGCCTCTCCCTGGCTGGTGCCCAAAACAAGGTTCCGGTCTATGTTGAGGGCAACAGTATCCTCAAAGCGACCGGAAGTCTGGCTACCAGCCACATTCTCAAGCCCCCGATTCGTGCTGCCATCTCCCTGCCCCACACGGTGGAAAACGAAGCCTTCTGCATGCAGTTGGCCGGCAAATTGGGCCTCATCGTGCCGAACGCACAGGTGCGTACGATACACAACCTGAACTTTTACCTGGTGGAGCGCTTTGATCGTCGTCGTGAACAGGGTCGCGTCGAGCGGCTGCACCAGGAAGACTTTTGTCAGGCGCTTGAGGTTGAGGCCAACCTGAAATATGAAGACAGTGGCGGACCCGGGATGTCGGCAATCTGGCACCTTCTGCGCAGCCACAGTGCTGCTCCGGCCGTGGATGGACGTCAGCTGCTACGCTGGCTCGCCTTCAATTTTCTAATCGGCAACGCCGACGCCCATGGCAAGAACCTCGCGCTCCTTTACGACAAAACCGGAAGTGTGCGCCTGGCACCTTTTTATGATCTGCTCTGCACCGCCGTTTACCCGGAACTTGATCAGCGCATGGCCATGCGTCTGGGAGGCGAGCGTCGGCCGGATCGATTACGCCGCAAGCACTGGGAACGCCTTGCCGAGGAATTGGGCGTCTCTCCTCGGGCGGTTTTTGGCGAACTGGAGATTCTGACCCAGACGATTGAAAAAACTTCAGAAGCTCTTGCTGTGGATTTCAATGACCGCTATAGCTGCGGCGATACCATGAACCGCATCCTTGAGATCATCCGTCGTCGGAGTGGGCGAGCCTGGGCTTTTCTCGGGGGTAGACCGTGTCAGCAAGGCGCGATTTCTGTTGCCTAGCCCTAGCTAAACAGCTGAAATCGGAACTTAGCTGACGCGGCAAAGAACAAGCAAGATGCGAAAGATTATGGGTTTATAGTGGACAGCCTGTTGTCACCGTTGAATATTACATAGTTACCGTCGTAGGCCGCTCTATTCTGGTTTGAAAATCAGCGGCCAACGACGGCCATAGGATAATTTTCAGGGGTGCATCTTCTTCAGTTGCCCGGGGGGAATCTTGCCATGGTGACCACCAGGGACATAGAGGCATCCGGTAAGGGTCGAAAGAAAAAAGAATGTGAGCACAAAAAACGTCAATGAACGATACATAGTGGTTCTCCTTGGATCATTGCGCGGTGTTACGCTTTACTTGTCGAGAACTTTCTTGATCTGTCCACTTTTTCCCTGAACCTTGCCGACGATCTGTTCGCGAATCCCTTCAGCTTTCAGTTTTGGATTGTCACTCAGTTTACCGGCCAGTTCCTTGACTTTTCCTTTTGCTTCGTGAAGCTTCCCTTCGACCTGGTCTTGATTGCCTGATTTCATGATCATAACTCCCTTTGAATAGTGGTTTGGTCACCGTCTTCGCCAGAATGGCGCGACAGATTGATTACAGTTTTGTTTGTCCTGATAAAGCCACAAGATGGTCGTGTAATTTTAATCACCGAGCAGTTCTCCGGTAGACACTAAATCTTCAATATGGTCGCAGACCGCCTTGATGGTCATCATGATCGGCACTATCCAACGGTAAAAAAGAATGTCGCACCTATCCCCGCCTCACTTTCTGACCACAACCGCCCGCCATGTTGCTGCACAATTCGGTTCACCGTGGCCAGACCAATACCATGCCCTCCGCCAATGGTACCGGGAAGACGATGAAAAGGAAGGAACATTTCCTCCGCATCGGCAACATCGAAACCAGGGCCGTTATCCTTAACGAAGAAAACAGTTTCTTCGTCGATCATTGCCTTACCAAATGTGATCTTTGCACCCTGATGCTTACCGGCAAACTTCCACGCGTTGCCCAGCAGGTTGTCCATTGCCACGCGCAACAGATCCGTATCGCCCTGACATACGATCCCGGAAGCGAGTTGAAAAATGTCTCTACACTCAGGTGACGTCTGGATCAATTCATCGACGACAGCCTCGGCCATCGAGCTCAAATCAACGGTTTCACAGTGTAGCGTCCTTCGTGACGCGCTGGAGAAATCGAGTAGTGTTGAAATAAGTCGTGACATGCATTGCGTGCCATCAAATATTTCCTGAAGATATTCTTTGACCTGTTCATTGAGTTGCTCATGGAATTGTCCCTTGAGCAACTGACAATAACCGCTAATTGTGGTCAGAGGAGTCCGCAGGTCGTGGGCAACGGTGTAGTTGAAGGCATCCAGATCAATATTGGACGCGACCAGCTCCTGATGTTGCTTTTCAATCTGCTCTTCCATCTCCCGACGCTTGGTAATATCGATAACTGCCGCACGGCATTCTGTTCGTGACGCGGTTGACATGGCCTCTACCTGCACAAACCGCGCGCAACCCGAGTGATTTAGCAACTCAAGTTCACACGTTTGCGTCCTGTGCTCGGTAAAGACTATTGCGATAAAATTTTCAAAGGTGGGACGGCTAACAGGGTCAATCAGGTAGGCGAATTGTTTTCCAGTGAGACAGGAACGGTCAACGCCGAGGAGGGTGGCGATAAAAAGATTTGCCGAACAGATGACTCCGTCATTATTGAAAGTCAAATACCCGACCGGGGCGAAATCGTAGATATCAGTGTATTCGTTAAGAGATTTCTCCATCTCGTCTCGCATCTGACGAAGTTCTTCATTCTGCATCTCCAGCTCGATCTGGTGAACTTCAAATTCATGGATAAACCGTTGTGTCTCCTCTGCGCCGCGTAGTGTATAAGTATTGTTCGGTCTGCTCTTCAATTCATTTTCAGCACGAAGGCGTAATTCTGGATCTGCTGGCTGATTCATCGTTCCTCTATTCCATTTTAATCTTGCAGCATAATGGTCATTCTGTTTTGGGCCGCCAGGTAGAGAATATCCAATTTATTCAACACGTTTGATGCGCAACGATCGTGCCAGAGAGGATTTGTCAACTCAATATTCACAACAAGCTGAAATCATTAGAGAATTGCTACACAGTCAGGGAAAATAGAAGGAAGGCTCGTTGGGATTTACCGCAACATTTAACAGAAGTTCCGTATATGACAGGTGGCGGAAGCGGAGGGCTGGATAAAAAAATGCCGCTCAGTGAGCGGCAAATAGTTTCATCAAAAGTTTGCGGGCTCTTGTCTGTGTCGCTATTAACAATTAACCACCTGACCAGTGATAATGGTACGACTCGGCTTAAAGAACCCGAAACCTTGTGAACGTATGATATTGGGGATAACACAGGAGATCCCCTTTTCTGCTGCTGCGCCGTCATGAAAGGCCCGGCCGCCTGGGTACTCAGAAGGATAAAGCCGGAACCGGAAAAACAATCGTGCTGATCTTTCTTGACCAGATGAGAGCCGTTTGATCCAGGTTAATTAACTGTTACGGGTCCACAAGTCCCCCTTGACGCGAAGAAGATGGCGCGTTTTGTGGGATCGGCTTTCTGTGGGAGTGCCTTTCAGCCACGATTAACACCAGTACCTAACTCCTGCTTACGCTGCTGAAGAATTATGCGGCTTTACGGCCCGTCATTGATACACTCGGTGAATAATCGCGGCTGAAAGCCGCTCCCACAAACTGAATACCGCTCCCACAGCTAAGGGTGGTTCCCATCATTGGTGTGGCAGTTGTGGGAGCGGCCTCCCGGCCCCGATAAACCACCCACCGCGCCCTGCGGGACGCGGTGGAAAAAGGGTTAAAGAGACAAACCAATCAAAGTGTCAGTCCTCGAGACAACGGGCACTGTAACCGTACGCACGGTCGTAGTAGTACGCGTAGGCGTGGTCGCTGACGAAGCGCAAGTAGTGCGCGTAGCTGCCATTCACCGAACTGCTCCAGTAGCCGCCGTAGCTGCCTGCGTATCTGACCACGCCGTCGTCGTTGCCGCGGTACCCGGCCGAGACAAGCTTCAGGGGCGAATCGAAAGCGCCGGCTTGATTATTTGTCGACCAGGTTGCCCGTTCGGCCTCCCATTCGGTGTATGTCGGCAAGCGGAACCCGGACGGGCAGGGATTGTTGGTGCCAGTCACCCCTTGCCAGAGCTTATCGTTCTGGGGGCTGCGCCAATCATAGGGAGAAGACGGAGGCAGTATAAAACTCCCATGCCCTGGGGTATCCGAAGAACTGAGGGTTGTGGTGGTGGCGCTGGTGCGTTTTTCATGGCCGTCGGTGCCCCGGCCCCACTGGTAAAGATCACCATAGGCGGCGGAATCGTTGTACGCCGTTGCTACTTGGGATGCGCCGAGGTTTCGGTCCATCCAGACCTTGCCAGTTGACGAGGTGACGGTGGGGATAGTGGTTGTTGCGGTGACGGTAACGGTGTCGGCAACGCTGACAGCGAGACCATCATCAACAATCAGGTTGAGTACATAGTCGCCAGCCAGATCGGCAGTAAAGGTCGGCTGTACGACGCTGGTGTTCGACAGTGCAGCGGTGCTGCTGTTCGGAACCGAGGTAAACGCCCAGATGTAATTCAGTGGATCGCCATCGGCATCGCTGGATGCGCTGCCATTGAGGGTGACGTTGCTGCCGGTGGCGACGTTCTGGTCCGGCCCGGCATTGGCCACCGGGGCGCTGTTGGCGGTGGCGGCGGTCACGGTGATGGTATCGGCACTGCTATCGTCGAGACCATCGTTGACGATCAGGCTGAACACGTAGTTGCCATCAACGTCTGCCGTAAAGGTCGGACGGGCGACGTTTGTGGCGCTTAAGGTGGCAGTGCTGCCGCTGGGGGTTGAGGTGATATTCCACTGGTAAGTCAGCGGATCACTGTTGGCATCACTGCTGGCGCTGCCATCGAGGGTGACGCTGCTGTCGGTGGCGACGTTCTGATCGGGGCCAGCGTTGGCGACCGGAGCGCTGTTGGGTGTTGCGGCGGTGACAGTAATGGTATCGGCACTGCTGTCGGCGAACCCATCGTTGACGATCAGGCTGAACACGTAGTTGCCATCAACGTCTGCCGTAAAGGTCGGACGGGCGACGCTGGTGTCGCTTAAGGTGGCGTTGCTGCCGGTGGGTACAGTGATGATACTCCAGCTGTAACTAAGCAGATCGCCATCGGCGTCGTTGCTGGCGCTGCCGTCGAGGGTGACACTGCTGCCGGTGGTAATGTTCTGATCAACCCCGGCGTTGGCCACCGGCGCATTGTTGGCGGGGCTAACAGGTACGTCTCCGCCCCCGCCACTACAGCCGCAGGTTAGCAGCAGACCAACAAAAGCCAATAAAATAAAGAATTTACTCATTTTTATACCTCCTGCTAATTGCCAGAAAATCTCAAAAACGCACAATGCAGCCCGGCATGCTCAGAACTGCCAGGGTATATCCGACGAAGCTCAGTCAAAAACAAAAAAACCGCACCACTGTCTCTCAACAGCAAGCACGGCTTCCCAATCTTTCCTCCGAATCCCAACCCATTTCAAACCTTAACCCGTTAAAAGTTCACACACCTAATCCATTTTCACTCAATTACTCCACAAAAAAACAACAAGGTTCCCCGACCCCATCGCCGAAAAGCCTTCAAATACGATTTTCTCAAAACCTGTCGTCCCATCCTGCCCTCTTCTTCATCGCAAAACGAGTCTTTCCTATACCACACCTCCACCACGAAACATAAAGAATTCTCCATAAACAGAGCGCCATCATAGCAGAAATGCGCGATTATTGATCAATTGGCCAAACGAATCTCCACAAACTCCCCGGCAATCTCAACCACCACCAGGTCGGCGGTAATTTCGACCACCAGCGCGTCGGCAATCATCGTCCCCTCCATGACGGGCAGATCGTTGATCACCGCCAGCCGATTTTCAGGAACAGCGTCATAAACTATCGCACTGAGCTGGAAACGTGCTGACACCGGCGCAACAGGTGCGCCTGAAACGTCTGTCGCAACATCTTTCGCGGTGGTGATCAGGGGCTCACCGGGGATAACCGGTGCGGGCGCGGTGACCACCGTGCTCGCTGTCGGCGTGCCTTGTTTTGCCGGGGGGGAACTTGCCGCCTGAGGGCGATCAACTGTCAGCACAACTTCACGGAGCACTTCAGGCGACGCGGTCATTTTGAGTGAGTCAGCCTCTTT
Organism: Desulfuromonadaceae bacterium; assembly: GCA_019429445.1. Lineage (NCBI taxonomy): Bacteria > Pseudomonadati > Thermodesulfobacteriota > Desulfuromonadia > Desulfuromonadales > Desulfuromonadaceae > Desulfuromonadaceae bacterium. Next base: position 73,860 of record JAHYIW010000014.1, on the reverse strand, counting down.
ATCGGATCGCCACCAGAAAAAGGTGGCTCCAACCAGCAGCACGATAACGACAAGCAAGACAAGAACCAACGGCGGCTCATGTCGACGCGGCTGATCGCCGCCCTTGATCACATCAAAGGTGATATTCACGACCCCGTCACGCTGCCCTGCCCGCTCCTGCTCAATCTTTTTGAGTGCCTTGAGGATTGAACTCATAATTGTTTGCTCACTTCACGCAACATCGGCACCGCAAAATCACCGCTCTCCTGATAGAGCCTCACCAGGGTTTGCGGTCCAACGCGGCCATCCTGCACCAGGCCAGTGCGTGCTTGAAGATCGGTCACCGCTTTAATTGTTGCCCGATCATAGACACCGCTTATGGGTGCAGACAGATCTTCGCTGCGGGACAATTGTTCCTGCAGTCGGGTAACGCCGGTATCGTTCAGGTCAGGGGTGACAAGCGTCGGAATGGCGCGCCAGTTTTTCCAGAGCAGCCACGCCTGCCCGGACCAGAGTGCTGCGAGTTCATCCCGACTCACCACGGAGCGCTTTGCCACCGCAGGAATCATCGTAAAATACTCCCCCTCCTGCTTGACTATCGTCAGATAACGCGGTTCGGTCATCCCCGGCAGAAGCAGCCGCACCAGCGCCGGAGAATTGAGTTTTTCAAGTAACGCAATCCCTCCGTTAAGCGGCAACAGATTGAGCCCGTTGGCGGAAGCGGTCGTCGCGAGACTCGCTAGCGGATCTGCCCCCGGAGAAACTTCACTCGTGATCTTCCAGCGGGACAGTAATCCCTTCAGCGCCGCAGTCGCGTTGCGGGTTGCATCCTGCCCGGCAAAGGCGTTGCGCAGTGTATCAATGTCGTTCTGTTGTGACTTGCTGGCGACGGTGGGGGGCTTTTCCCCAGGCGCTGGCAGTGACAGCACGGCGCGCCCGCCCAAGGCAGCCAGGACGACAACCAGAACAACGGCAATGAGCGTCCGACCGCGTCCCGGCAACAACGGGGCCTGCGCGCGACGCAGCTCCGACTGGGCCAGACGGATATCAGCCGCACGAATGTCGCGACGTCCTTCACCATAGGCGATCAGCAAGGCACGATCACACAGAACGTTGATCATGCGCGGCAGACCACGGCTCAGACGATAGACCGTGCGTAGCGCCGCAGGCTGAAAGTGAGCCAATTCGCGGCCACCGGCAACGTCGAGGCGATGTTGAATATAGCGGCAGGTTTCGTCCAGGCTGATCGTGCCGAGAAAATAGCGCACCGTAATCCGCTGGCTGAGCTGTCGCAACTCATTACGCTCAAGCATCTCGCTGAGTTCTGGCTGGCCGACGAGAACAATCTGAATCAGCTTGTCGGTTGTTGTTTCCAGATTCGACAGGAGGCGGATCTGTTCCAGCACCTCGGGAGAGAGGTTTTGCGCTTCGTCAATCACCAGCACAACAGTGCGTCCGGCAACATTTTCAGCCACTAAAAAATCGTTGAGCGCAGTCAGTAACGCATCATGATGAACCGAGGTGCAGTCGATGGCGAATTCACGGTTGATATTACGCAACAATTCAAGCGTGGAAAGTTTGGGATTGAAAATAAACGCCAACCGGTAGGAATCCTGTTCCAGCTGTTCGAAGAGGGTACGCAAAATCGTCGTCTTCCCGGCCCCGACTTCGCCGGTAATCTCAACAAACCCGACATGGTTCTGAATCCCGTAGAGAAGATGCGCCAGCGCCTCCTTATGACCATGACTCAGATACATAAAGCGGGGGTTCGGCGTGATGGTGAAGGGCTTTTCAGTGAATCCGAAGAATTCTGTATACATGGGTTCTAACCATCGTCACGGCCAAGGATCGACCGTTCAAAATCAAGCAGCAACTGTTTGGTTTGCACACCGCGCCCTCCCGCATAGCCACCAGGGCCGCTAACCGAGATCACCCGATGGCAGGGGATCACCAGCGGCAGTGGATTGATTGCCATGACCCGCCCGACGGCCCGCGCCGCGCCGCGATGTCCAGCAGCGCCGGCCAATGAGCCGTAAGTACACGTTGTGCCGAACGGAACCTGTTGCAAGGCATGCAGAATTGTGGTGCTGAACGGCGACAGCCCGTGCAGCTCAAGGGGCAGATCAAAGGTTCGCAACTGTCCCTGAAAATAGCGATTCAACGCCGCGACAACCTCGGCAATCAGCGGGTGACTGAGTGGTTCAGCAGGCCGTCCGGCACCCCCGAAGCGCGCTGCGACATGATCTGTTGCAACATCGATCAACACCCGTTGCAGGCCATTTTCACCGGCGCAAAGTGCAATCATTCCGCACGGCGACGGATAACAGGCGTAGACCGGTTTGGTCATCTCTTCCGCACCAGTTTTTCCCGCACCAGGCGGGCCGCACCGGCGGCCCCCGGCACGCGCAGCCACCAGCAGCCCAGAGCATAGATCGTTCCGCCGCCGATGACCGCGACAAACAGCAGCACCCCATTCGTCAGGGGACTGCCGGTGCCATCCCAGACCCCGTAAGTGAGCACCAGGTGACTTGCTAACGCCATCACAATGACCGACGGCAGAATACGCCACATCGGGCCTAATGTCACCCCCCAGCCAAGAGGACCGATCTTGCGCCGCAAGGCAACGAGTAAAATCAGGCAATTAAATGCAGCAGAAAGGGTCAGTGCCAGAGCCAGCCCGAGGTGGCCGAAAGGAATCATCAAGAGCAGGCCAAGAGCGACGTTGACCAGCAGTGTCCAGAATGAAATGAGTACCGGTGTCCGGGTATCTTTAAAGGCATAAAAGGTTGGCACCACAACGCGACTGACAGCGACGAAGAGCAAACCGGGAGCGAATACGGCCAACGCCAGCGCGGTCTGGTGCACAGCATGGTAATCAAACGCTCCGCGCATGAAAAAAAGACTGAAAATAGCCTCGGAACAGACGATCAGGCCGATGATCGCCGGAACAATCACCACCATAATCAGCGCCACTGAAAAGCGCAAGGTCTCCTTGAAGCCAGCCTCTTCACCACTGGCCACCTGGCGGCTGATTGTCGGCAATACGGCCTGAGCCAGCGAAACAACAAAGATTCCCTGCGGGAATTCGAACAATCGCTGGGCATAGTATAAATAGGAAACGCTCCCTTCAGCGAGAAATGATGCCAGCAACCTGGTGACGATCACATTCAGTTGATAGATCGCCACCCCGGCAATGCCCGGCATCATCAGGCGCGCAATTCTGAGCACTGCCGGGTCGCGAAAATTGAAATCGAGGCGCAGCTGTATCTTGTGAGCACTCAAAACCGGGAATTGCAGCGCCAGCTGCAGGATGCCGCCAAGCAGCACACCGATCGCCAGTGACATGATCGGTTGCGCAAAGAACGGGCTGAGCAGCAGCGCACTGCCGATCATCGACACATTCAGCAACAGCGGTGAAAACGAAGGCCAGAAAAAATGCTCGCGGACGTTAAGAATGCCGGTAATCAGCGCCAGCAGACTGACAAAAAATATATAAGGGAACATGACCTGGTTCAGACGGTTGGTCAGGGCGAGTTTCCCCTCAACCTCGATAAAACCGTAACCGATCGCTTTGACCACCCACGGTGAGGCGAAAATCCCGACAATAACAACGACAAACATGACCAGCAGCAGCAGCGTCCAGCAGATATTCGCAATCCGTGCACTTTCTTGCTCCCCCTGCTGATGGTGGATTTCGGCATAGGTTGGTACAAACGCCGCCGTCAACGATCCTTCCGCAAAAAAACGCCGCAGCAGATTCGGAATCGTAAAAGCAAGGAAAAACGCGTCGGTGGCGTGTCCGGCTCCGAAGATCGCAGCAACGACCATATCACGCACCAGACCGGCAAATCGACTCAGTCCGGTTGCCGCCCCCATGATTCCTGTCGCCCGTGCGATTTTCTTGTGTTCACCCATGGAACCCGCCAAATTTGGGATTATTTTTTATTAATTCATTTATTTACCACTACAACGTAATGAATTATATGGTTTTTTTTATAATAATTAATATTTATTCAGCTTGACATGATGAACATCTGTGACTATAGTATGGCGCAAATCATACCATTAAAAGGAGAGATACATTGGCCAACCATAAATCCGCAGCAAAGCGCAATTTGCAGAACAAAACACGTGCCGCACGCAACACACACATCCGCTCAACCATGCGTACGCTGGTCAAGCAAGTTCGTGAGGCGGTTGCCGCTGGTGATAGCGAAGTAGCACAAGCCGCTTTGAGCCGCACCATTCCTTACATCGACAAAGCAGCGACCAAGGGAGTCATTCACAAGGCGACCGCCAGCCGCAAATCCTCGCGATTGACCAAACTGGTTAATGGCTTGCAGGCAAAAGCACAATAACCTGCCACACGAATCACCGCTTAAGAGGGGCCGCTTTCGGCCCCTCTTTTATCGTTTGCTGACAATCTTCAGGAGCAGCCGTTCAAGCACAACCTCCGGCCGCGACCCACTCGACTTCAATGCGAGATCAGTTGCAACAAAATCATTGAACAACGCACAAAATTCTTCGCGCTCAAAACGTCGCGCCTGGGTCAGAAGATTATCCAGAAAATAGGGATTGATGCCGATTGTACGAGGTATTTCGTTACGCGAGACACCTTGCACCAGAAGCTCATGGATCTTCCACAATTGTCGAAAATGTCTTACCAGCATCGCCAGCGCCGCCAGTGGCACGGTGCCATCAGCAAGAATCCGGTGTAACAGGTTAATCGCCACCTGCTTATTGCGCGCACCAACCGCATCAGTCAGAGCAAAAATACTTTCGGTGCGCGTATTAGAAATGACCGCGTCGATATCGGCGCCATCAGCGAGATCCCTTCCCCCCAGAAATGCCGCCAGTTTTTCCAGCTCGGCGGTAACTTCATAAAGGTTTGTCCCCACCCGGCGGCAGAACCGGGCCATCGCCTCCTCGGTCAGCTTAAAACCGAATTCCCGGCTGCGTTCGCGGACAAAATCGGGCAGACGATTTTCAGAGAGCCGCTTGAACTCAACGAGCTGACCATACTTTTTAAATTCCTGATAAAACTTGCGTCGGGCATCAATCTTTTCCGCAGTAACGATCAGGACCGTCTCTGGAACTGCATCAGTAATGTACGACCGAAAACGTTCCAGTTCCAGCGTTGAAGCCTCATCAATCCGGCGGATGACAATCAGGCGCTGCGGCGCAAAAACCGGGAAGGTTCGGGCATAATCACATACCTGTGAACCCTCAAGTTCTTTTCCGTAAATCTGCTGATAATTAAATTCACGCATCTCAGGGCTGATGACGACGCGTTCAATCTGCTCCAGAGCACGGGCAATGAAGTAGTCTTCTTCGCCGTAGAGACAGAGCAGATTCGGGATTTTACCGGCACTGATGGCCTTGTTCAGTTCCCCTGGTTGCATGTTAATCCGTCCGTGACATTACGCAGATGTCCGCCCGTAAGTCTGCGGCCAGCCAGTTGGATGCTTCACGCAGGGCGGCACGTTGACGATCCTGCTGCACGGTCCGGTTCACCGCTGCCCGGTATTCGGCACTGCGGGACAATTGTCCCTGCCAGAGATACTTGCCATCGCTGCTGCGAACCAGTCGGGCATTGATCCGCAAGGTCACACGATATTCACGGATCGCATCATTCAGATCATAACTGAGGGCAATATGATCAACTCCCGCAATCTCCCCTTCAAGCACCAGGTCGCCATCAGCGGGAACGACTGTCGTATGGTTATCGCCGGAAAACACCTCAACGTACGCATTGGCCAGAATGTTTTCCACAAAAGGTTCTGCCGTCTTGTTGGCAAATAATTGAATCGCGAGATCCTGGCTGCCGAGCAACGCACAGTCGTTCGCCACGGAGGTATGATAACCACATCCAGCCAAAAACATCAGCATTATGAAGAGAAAAAAACGCATCAGGACACAACAATATTGACCAGACGGCCAGGCACAACGATAACTTTTCGAATCGTCATATTCTCCAGATGGCGGGCAACATTTTCATCTGCCTGGGCTGTCGCCTTGATTTCAGCTTCGCTGGCTGAGACTGAAACGGTAATTTTACTGCGCACCTTACCATTGACCTGAACAACGATGACACAATTATCCTCAACCAGTGCGGCGGGATCACAAACCGGCCACCCGTATTCATCAAGACTGCGCTCATGACCGAGTTTCTGCCACAATTCAGCAGCAAAATGAGGGACAAACGGGTTCAGCAGGCGCACTGTTGTTTCGAGCGCTTCCCGCAAAGCACCGGGATAGTCCTGTTTCGGGCTGAACGCATAAACGGCATTGACAAGTTCCATAATCGCCGCGATTGCGGTATTGAAGTGAAAGCGTCCATCGATGTCATTGGTCACCTTATTAATCGTCCGATGCGTATCAAAGCGCAGCTTACGCGCTTCCCCTTCTGTTTCGGGGCACAGTTCAGAACCGCCGAGCAGGTGACGATTGTCATAGACCACGCGCCAGACACGATTGAGGAAGCGAAAGCACCCCTCGACACCTTGTTCGTTCCACTCCAGATCTTTTTCAGGCGGAGCAGCAAACAATGAAAAAAGACGCGCGGTGTCGGCACCGTATTGAGCAATCAGATGATCTGGATCAACAACGTTCTTCTTCGATTTACTCATCTTTTCTGTGCGCCCGGAAACCGCAGGGCACCCGCATTGCAGACATTTTCCGCCAGCAACTTCCTCGGGATAAAGCCAACCATGCTCTGGACAGGACAAGGTTTCCATGCAAACCATCCCCTGAGTCAACAGATTGGCAAACGGCTCATCCAGCTTGAGCATACCGAGATCGCGCAGAATCTTGGTAAAAAACCGCGCATAGAGCAGATGCATGACGGCGTGTTCGATCCCGCCGATGTACTGATCAACCGGCAACCAGTAATCTGCCGCCACACTGTCAAGCGGGCCGGCAGCATAATCAGGGCAGGTAAAGCGAGCAAAATACCAGGAGCTTTCGACAAAGGTATCAAAGGTGTCGGTTTCGCGTCGGGCGGCGCGGCCGCATTGAGGACAGGGGACATTGAGAAAATCTGCACATTTTGCCAGCGGACTGCCCCCTGCGCCGCTGAAAGCGACATCGACCGGCAAGACCACCGGCAGATCAGCCTCGGGAACCGGCACCGCACCGCAATCAGGGCAATAGATGATCGGTATCGGCGTTCCCCAGTAGCGTTGACGTGAAACCCCCCAGTCGCGCAAACGAAAATTAATGCAACGTTCGCCGATATTTTCAGCGGTCAGATAATCAGCAATCCTGATCTTGGCTGTCTCATTATCAAGACCATCAAATTCTTTCGAATGAACCATCTTGCCGGTACCGGTCCAGGCCGCAGTCATCGTCGCCGGATCAAGTGTTTCCCCTTCGGGCTGAATGACAATAATCTTGTCGAGCTGGTATCTGGTCGCAAATTCAAAATCGCGCTGGTCGTGAGTCGGGACCGCCATCACTGCACCGGTCCCGTAATCCATCAAAACAAAATTGGCCAGATAAATCGGCATGTTGCGTCCGGTTACCGGATTAATACAGCAGGCTCCGGTAAAAACCCCTTCTTTCTCCCCTTCGTCGCTGGTGCGATTGATTTTATCCTGGTTACGCACTTTTTCGATAAAAGCCGTCACCGCATCGCGCTGCTTAACCGTGGTCAGTTGCAGTGCCAGCGGATGTTCTGGAGCAAGGCTCATGAAAGTGGCCCCGTAGAGGGTATCTTGACGGGTCGTAAAAACGCGAATCGACAGAGTGGAATCGATCACCGGAAAATCAATTTCACACCCCACACTCCGACCGATCCAGTTCCGCTGCATCGTCAATACCGATTCAGGCCATCCCGTCAGATTGTCAATTTCATCAAGTAATTCCTGAGCGTAGTCGGTGATTTTGAAAAACCACTGGTCGAGTTCTTTTTGTGTTACATCATTATCGCAACGCCAACAGCAATTGTCTTCGACCTGCTCATTGGCCAGAACCGTCTGACAACTCTCACACCAGTTCACCGCCGAGGTTTTTTTGTAAGCCCTGCCCTGCTCGAACATGCGCAAAAACACCAGTTGTTCCCAACGATAGTAGTCAACATCGCAGGTTGCGAATTCGCGATCCCAATCGTACGAGAACCCCAGCTTGCGGATCTGCTTGCGCATGTTGGCGATATTTTCATACGTCCATTTGGCAGGGTGTGTACCATGCTGAATTGCGGCGTTTTCTGCCGGCATGCCGAAGGCGTCCCACCCCATCGGATGCAGAACGTTGAAACCCTGCAAACGCTTGAAACGGGAGATAACATCGCCGATCGAATAGTTGCGCACATGCCCCATATGAATCCTTCCCGAAGGATAGGGGAACATTTCGAGCAGATAAAACTTGCGCCGATCGTCATCGACCGACACTTTGAAGGTATTATTCTCGTCCCAGATTCGTTGCCACTTTTCCTCGATTTCGGCTGCGTTGAATCGTTCCTGCATAGAATCCTCCACCGGGGTATCACCCCACATCAGACAAACAAGAATACCGGCTGACCGCCGGTATTCGTCAATAACGTAAATGTAAGAGGGTCAGGTTCCGTTGCGCTGCGGATGCCTGCAAACTTTACTTTTCGCGGTAGGTAATCCGGCCCCGAGTCAAATCGTACGGTGAAAGTTCGACCGTCACGTGATCCCCCGGCAGAATCCGGATATAATACTTACGCATCTTCCCTGAAATATGTGCCAAAACAACATGCCCATTATCGAGTTCGACGCGAAACATTGCATTGGGCAATGGTTCGATAACTTTTCCTTCAACCTCAATTGCTTCTTCCTTAGCCACACGGCCTCCTTCTATGCACTAATTAAAACCTGCCTGATTAAAACGAATATTGGCGGTTATTGTCAACCGGAATCGTGATCACGCGTCGAGCAGTTTTTTAGCTACGGCCAGAATCTGCGTGGTCTGAATCGGTTTGGTGATATAGTCGTTGGCACCAAGTGCCAGAGCCCGATCACGGTCCTCACTGGCCCCCTCTGTCGTCACCATGACAATCGGGACATCTTTGTAGCCAGGATTATTCCTGATCAGACTGACCAGTTTTAAACCATCCATAATCGGCATATTGATATCGGAAAAGATCAAATCGAACTTGTCGCTCGACAATTTTTTCAATCCGTCAACGCCATCTCCGGCCTCGGTAATCACAACCCCGCGAATCCGTTTCAGGGCAAATACGATCAGCTGCCGCATGGTTGGCGAATCTTCAACTACCAGAACTTTATATGTCAACATCCGCGCCTCCCTCTACTTCGTCATTAAATCGATAAAGCCTTGAATTGTCGACAACTTGCGTTCTGACTCGGAATAGAGCTTGGACGAAAAAATCGCCGTGGCGGCATGGCCGGCCAAGAGTGTGAACAGTTCAAAATCAACATCGGCAAAACGGCTTTTTTGTTCAAACAGTTTATACAAAACAATTACGCCGATGACGTGCTCTTTGATTTTCAAAGAAATACACACGACCGGATGTTCAAGATCGCGATCATAGCCTTCCATATCATCAATAAAATAATTATCGCCGGCCTTTGCCGTTTTCCCGATAATGCCATTCCCTAAAGCGATCGACGGAAAGGCCCCCAATTCCAGACCCTCGCAGGAAACGGCGGTCAGCTTGTTGGTCTTTTCATCAAGGAGCATAATTCCGAATTCTTCTGCGCCGATAAGGTTAATCACAATCTCGGTAATGATCTGGAGGACTTCGCGGAAATCAAGTGTGGAGTGGAGCTGATATGATGCAATATAGAGGTTTGCCAACATATTGTTTTCTGTTTCAATGTCCACATAACGGTTGGCAAAATCTATATTTTCATCTTCAACCTGTTTAATTCGATCCAGGATTTCCTGTTTTTCACGTTCAAGCTCAGCGATTTTAAGTTTCATCTGCTGTGAATCGGGAGCAGAACCCCCTTCTGCAGAATTTTTAAAAACGTCCTCAAGTTCAATCAGACGAAAACGCAATCGCTCGTTTTCCTTCAGCAGGTCCTGAGTAAAATCGGCACCCTTTTTAAATATCTGAAGAAACTCTTCCGCCTTATGGGCTATTTTTTCATCTTTATCGGGCATCACAACTCTCCAAAATCATATGCGTCATACATCAACATTCTGTCCCCGGTTTCAGGTCAACATTATACAAAATGATCGGTGATTACGACAATAAAACACCTGTCAGTAACCACATTTGCTTAATATTTCCTCGCTTATTTGTGCCAACGGTTTGACCCAGTCGACCTTGCCGGTGGCGATGGCTTCTTTCGGCATGCCGAAGACAACACAGGAATCTTCAGATTCAGCCAGTGTCAGTCCGCCATGTTCCTTGATATGAGCAGTGCCCAAAGCACCATCGTTCCCCATCCCGGTCAGAACCACCCCGAGCAGGTCGGAACCAAACACTTTAACTGCGGAATTAAACATGATATCGACAGAGGGGACATAACGCTGACCGATCCTCGCCTCACTGACCACGGCAACGACATCGTTCTGATGTCGTCGAAACTCCAGATTCTTCCCCCCGGGGGCGATAAGCACCCGACCTGAACGCACAATATCTCCGGCTTCCGCTTCCTTGATTTCCAGAGGGCAATATTTATTCAAACGGTCTGCAAATGATTTGGTAAAACCGGGAGGCATATGCTGGGAGACCGCAAAAAAAACATCGACAGGGTTCTTTATATTCGAAAAAATCGCTTGCAGCGCCGGTGGCCCTCCGGTAGATGCACCGATGACCACATGATTGATTGCATTTTTATTCGTCCCGCGATTGACTCGCGAATGACTGGAGAAGGTATCGCTCTGATCTTTGCTACGCGCCGCCCGTTTGAGCACTTTAAGCATATTGGCGTTGGCGGCTTCATGAATTTTACTTACCAGATCATCTCTGATATTGAACAGTTCCGGTGAAATCCGGGACGACGGTTTTGAGACAAAATCGACCGCACCGAATTCGAGAGCCTTAAATACATTGTCATTATCAGAACGCGCCGACACAACGATCACCGGAGTCGGCCGATTTTGCATGACAATGCGTAAAAAAGAAAACCCGTCAAGTCGCGGCATTTCAAGATCAAGTGTTATCAGGTCAGGTTTCAGGTCGAAAACCTTGCGCAGCCCATCTTCGCCGTCGCAAGCGTAGTCAACGACCTCAATGCCGGGAATAGACTCCAGCATTTTGATAATCGTCCGCCGGTTGAACGCCGAATCATCAATGACGAGAATGCGAATTTTGTCTGTCATCGCGTCATCACCATTTCCTGCAAAGGTTTTGGTCGTTGATACACCATATCATGCTTGAAATGTCGCAACTGAAACAGGTTGGTTACCTTGATTAAGGATTCGGAATGTCCCAGCAACAGAAACCCTTCCGGATGCAACCGTTCGTAATAATTTTCCACGACGCGTTTTTTTGCGGCCACATCAAAGTAGATAATAACATTGCGGCAGAAAATAACATCCATCTTGCCCAGCAGCGCAATGCGCGCCGAGTCAAAAAGATTTAAATGGCTGAATGTGACCAACTTCCTGACGCGATCAGCAACCTTCGACTTCCCCCCCGGCTCAGGGAGAAAATAACGCTGCTGATAATCTGGAGAGGTCGAACGAAATGACGACGCGCCATAGATTCCTTCGCGCGCCAGGCGCAGAACCCGATGACTGATATCGGTACCGATGATATCAATGTGCCAGTCGCTAAACTGAGGCATATCGAGAAGCAGCATGGCAATTGAATAAGGTTCCTCGCCTGACGAACACCCCGCGCTCCAGATGCGCAGGCGTTTCGTGCCCGTTTTCAACTTGCGTTCACTTATTTCCGGCAAGATCTCGTCGGTAAATGACTTGAGCTGGAAGTCTTCCCGAAAAAAATAGGTTTCATTCGTGGTCAAAGAATCGACGACTTCAGCAAATTCTTTTTCTTTGTCCTGACCGTAGCGCAACATGTAATAGTAGTCGCGAAACGATTCCAGCTTATGATGTTGAAGCCGTTTTGTGAGACGTTTTTCGAGCAAATATTTGGTTTCAGGAGTGAAGTGCAAACCACAGTATTGATAGACAAGGTCCTTCAACAGAACAAACTCGTCATCGCTCATGGGAATATCAGGGGCAAACAAAATCATAGGTTACAATCCATGAGCTGCTTTTAAATTATCGATCAACGACAACAGCTGTTCTCTTGCTAACGCATCCTGCTCACGTTCCAGATATATGGTCAGGATCGACAGCGCCTCGTTCCCTGCCAATTCAGCGAGGGCGCGATAAAGAGCGGTTCTGACTTCCACGGAACGATGTGCGGACAACAGAGTCGATTTGGCAGAGAGCACATCTTTTTGAGCGTTGCGCACCAGACCGTGAATCGCGGCGATCACCACTTCATGATCAGGGTGTTCAAGGGCCTGGGTGAAAAGATCGTTAACCTGCTCCGGAACGATTTTTTCAACTGTATCAAGCACGGCGATACTCACCAGACCGACAGGATCAAACAACAGCCGCTCAATGACCGGCAGCTGTGCTGCGCCGCCGATCAGTCCGATCGCGCGAACTGCCGCAGAGCGTACCCAGACATCATCGTCAGCCAATGCCAGTTTCAAGGGGGACAAGGTGACAAGGTCGGCGCACATGCCGAGCTTCTCTACAGCCAATCGACGCACGCCGGCATCTTCATCCATCAGCGCCAATGCTATTGCCTCAATCGTCGTTTCATCACGCGAAGGAGTGAATGCTCGAACTGCTGCCTGTCTGACCTGGGGGGAGACATCCTTTAATGATTCCAGTAGAACTTCAGTTGCATCGACACCCCCCAACCTGCCTAACGCGGCGACAGCCGCCATGCGTGTAGCGGCATCAGCATGGTCGAGACACGTGCGAATTTCTTCCAGAGCCAGTTGCGTATAGGCTCCGCCCAGACGGATGACCGCCTCGGTCGCTGCATCCCTGACCCGGTCGACTTCGTCTGAAAAAAGGTTTATAAGGGACTTTAATGCATCGGCGTCACCGACCTTCCCCAACGCTCCGGCGGCAATTTCACGTAATTGTGGATCGGACGAGGAAATCGCTTCGAGTAATAATGGCACCCCTTTGCGATAGGCCGTTTGTCCAAAAAGATAGGCGATATATGACTGCTTCGTGACATCGACCTGCAACCAGATTTCAGCCAGACGTTCTGCGCCGTCACTGCCAAGAGCCACCAGTGCCTTGAATGCATTATCCTGAACCTCTTCATCAGACAACAGATCGAGAAGCTTTTCGGCATTATCACAATCACGTAAAAGCCCCAAAAGGTTAACGGCCGAACGGCGAATTTCTCGTTTATTGTGGCTGAAAAAGTTACCGAGTGTTTGTGCCAGAAGACGCGAATTGTTGACAGAAAGGTTGCTGTCAAAATCCGCACCGCACCGTTCCACCAGTTGCTGTAATGCCACGATAGCGGCCTCACTGGCGTTCGCCGGTCCGGAGATAATACCCTCCATCAACACCGGAAAAGCTTCGGCATCACCAACGCGCCCCAGACATTCAAATAACGGCTTGCGCAGCAACTGATCATCTTTGTAGGGGAGCAACTCCGCGATCGCCACCGGTCGGCCGATACGCCCGATTGCCTCCAGAATCGTAAACCGGGACAGCAAATCGGCGCTCTCCATTGCGTTCAGGAGTGCAGGTACGGCAGCGTCTGAACCGATATTCCCAAGATTTTCAGCAGCTGCCGCGCGCACATTTTCATCTGGATCTCGCAGGGCATCAATCAATGCAGAAGTACAATCAGAATCAGATATTCCGCCAAGAATATCGATAGCAAACTTTCGCACATCGTGGTCAGCGCTGTGGGTTTCAGCAATCATCCGCCTGGTCACGACCGAACCGAGACGAATAAGAATTTCAACCGCCGCATTTCGCAAGCCGGCATTGTCCGATGAGTACAGTTGTTCGACAACTTTTCCGGCGCTCTGATCAACGTCGGTCCGCTGCAGGTACAATTCAACAGCCTGTTTGCGAACGCGCCAGCTCGAATCGCCCAAAGCCTGCAATATCAGTTGCAATGCAGCGTCCGTATCACCGGCAGGCAAGCGCCGCAAGGCATCAAGTCGCGTTTCCTCATCAGCGGAGGCAAGCATTGTTTGCAATTCAGTCCATTCCGTCACGAGGTCACCTGTCTTTGTTGCCCTGCATATCAAGGATTCTCTGTTTCAAAAAACGTTTAATCTCTGTTTCAAAAAAATCCTCACGGCCTTGGACATCTTTGCTGATTCGTTCCGCAAACAATCGACGTCCTTCGGCGAGTTCTTCGGCAAAGATTTCCATGAAGCTTCCGTTACGGATCCCCTCCTCAACCCGCGACTGGTTATACAGGGCAATATCGGAAACAATAATCCGCGCCAAGCGCCGCGCACGAGCGATGTCCTGATCAGGAATATCTGTCGCCAACTCATGTTCTTCGGCAGACTGGATACGCTGGTTCATTGCGCCAATGTCGTTGTATGCGGGGATATCCTGGTTCTCCACAGCCACCGTTCCCTCGACCTGAAGCTCCGCAGGGCGTTTCATATGGGCCTGCGTTACGCCCAACTGGATACGATTCAGCATCGGCACCAAATCGTCGGAAAGATGGTGTTTTTCTATATAGCCGTCAGCGCCATAAAGATTATCAGGGCGTCGCTTGTAAGCCATTTTATTGTATACAGAGGAAAGCAATATTAACGTGATTTTCTCAAGACGAACATTTTCGCGAATTTTTTGTACCAATTCAAAAGCAAACAGTCCCGGTAGCGCAACATCGATCAGCACAACATCCGGCACTTTATTTTGAACCATTTCTAATGCAACATTGCCATCATTGACAACGTCATAGCTGATTTGTCCCTGTTTAAGAATCTCGCCCACCGCCGCGCACAACAAAGCATCACCATGAGCGACCAGCACCCGAAAAGGAAAACTCCTGGCAGGGGAAACTTTCCCATTGTCCTGGTTGCCAGTTGCAATTTTGAAAACCTGACGACACTTGGCACATCTCAATGTAACGCGTTTGTCATTGAGCTTATTACGGTCAAGGCGATACCGTGCATGACATGAAGGACAACTGACTATCATTCAACAGACCTTTAAGCGGATAAGGCGGACATTAGGAAACGACCGAATGATCGTTTATAAGTTCCAGATTGATTTTTTCATTTGAGGTAAGGATTTTCTCCAGATCGAGCAACATCACCAGATCATCACTGCGCCGACAGACGCCGAGAAAAAAATCAGCTCCCCTGCCACTGAGGTAATGCGGTGCCGGCTGAATCTCACTACGTGTATAGCGACGTACCTCCAGCACTTCATCAACGATCAAACCGATAATCCGCCCGGTCAGTGAGCAAATAATGGTTCTGGTTTTACGACTGTTTTCGCGCACCGGCTGATCAAAGCGCTTGCGCAAATCAATAATCGGGATGACCGCACTGCGCAGGTTAATGACCCCCTCGATGAATGCCGGTGCCTTGGGGACCGGAGTCAGGCGCTGCGGTCGAATAATTTCACGGATTCGCATGATATCAAGGGCATAGATCTCAGCGCCAACATGAAAACACGCCAGCTGTACTTCCTGAGAATCTATCTGTTCATTTTGCGGGAATGTCGACATATTCACCTTTGTCATTACCTGTCAATAAAACGTTGAATCGTCTCAATCACCATGGCAGATTTGAACGGCTTGGTGACATACCAGTCAGCGCCGACCTCTTCGCCACGCGCCATATCTTCACGGCTTTTTTTGGCGGTAAGCATAATGACCGGGATATCGCTGGTCGCAGGATTTGTTTTAATCCGTCGACAAATCTCAAAACCATCAATTTCAGGGAGCATAATGTCGAGCAGAACAAGGTGAGGAGGGTCTTCCTCGATGGCATCAAGTGCCGCCTGACCGTTTGTCACGCCACGCACTTGATAGCCTTTTGAGGTGAGCAAAATACTCTCCAGTTTGAGCAAACTCTCTTCATCTTCGACAATCAGAATCTTTTGTTTTGCCATAACCCACTCCTTCCGGAAATTAATCCCTGTCTATGGTTATTACGTTATTCAGATTCAGGAGGATGATCATTCGATCCTGACTTCTGCCAACCCCGTCAAGCATATCACGATCCAGCCCGGACAACACCATCGGCGGCGGCTCAATTTCATCGTCTGCCAAGCGTACCACCTGGGTGATACTGTCGACCAGCAAGCCAACAATTTTATTTTCCGTTTGACACACGATAATGCGTGTTGCGGCTGTCGCTTCAACCGCCCCGAGCTGCAACCTGCTCCGCAAATCGTAGACCGGGACAATCTTGCCACGCAGAGAAATCAGGCCAAGAACGAACGACGGAGCATTGGGGACTTCTGTTACTTCGCGTGGCTTGCATATTTCGTCGATCGTCTCAATGTTTAATGCATACTCTTCATCAGCCAACGAGAAGGTCAACCACTGCCGAACATTCTCGTCGACACTGTGCACATCGGTCAAGGCACGAAGATAGCTGTCTTCGGTTGCCAGCTGAATATCAGGGGTTTGACGAAACAATTCGTCGAGCGGATTGACCCTCGACAACGGCAACGCTTTACCGCCCCCGGCATCATGCACTGCCCCGGTCTCCACCCCGTTTACAGTGGCAACCTGGCTTTTGGGTGACACGTCCGGCTCAACGCATAGTTGCGGCGCTTCCACCCGCAGCTCTGCTCCGTTGGGAGTCGCCTGCACTGAAGCTGATTCACGCGCACTCTTGCGTACCGGGGACGCAGGATCCTGAGCACCTGTTTTGGGCTGACTTTTTGCTTTTTTTCTGATTTTAGCCAGATCCATTCGTTGCCCCCGCTCAGTTCCAGATACCGGATAAATCGAGCTCGCGCATCACAGCTTCCATAATCTCCACATCGATCATTGTCGCCTCGCAGCCGAAGCCTTCGAGCAATGCCAGGGATGCCGCATGATTAATCTTGCGCGGCACACCCTGAGCGTAAGTATAAATGACTTCGACCGCAGGCAAGGTGAAGAAACCGGCAGATCCACCGACCACAGACAAACGAAAGTCGATATATTCAGAGGTTTCTGCCAATGTCAACGGTTTGAGATCATATTGCATGCCAATACGCTGTCTTAACGGTTCGTAAGCTCGATGCATAAGCCGTTTCCGCAATTCCGGTTGTCCCATCAGGACAACGCTCATCAGGTTTTGATCATCCAGTTGAAAATTGGTCAGCAACCTGATTTCATCAAACGTCTCCTTGTGCGGAATAAGTTGCGCTTCATCAATGATGAGTACCGGACAAATCCCTCGTTGATAAAGGCTGAACAGCTCACCACCGATCTGCTCAAGCAGATCCGTTTTGAACTGTGAGGGCTCTGCGATGTCAAGCCGGATCGCCAGCGTCCGTAAAAATTCCATCGGCGTCAGGCGTGGATTAATAAAAAGCATGACCCGGTAGCTGTCATCCAGCTCGTCCATCAATGCCCGTGACAGGGTTGTTTTGCCACAACCGATTTCTCCGGTCAACAGAATCAGGTCGCGTTCTTCGACAGCATAGAGCAACCGTGCCAGAGCCTCTTGATGTTTGCTCCCATGATAGAGAAAGCGTGGATCGGGCGTTTTGCTGAACGGCTTTTCGGTAAATCCGTAAAAATCTTCATACATGGATCGAACCATCACCACGCAATGTATCAGACAGCAAACCACCGACATCGAGGACCAGAATCGTTTTTTGATTCCCCATATCCGCGGCCCCGGCAACCCCGCGAACAAACGACAGTACGGAACCGAGTGACTTGATGACCACATCTTGCTGCCCGATCAGCTCATCGACAACGATCCCCATCCGCTTTTCTGCCAGACCGACCACAGCAATAAACAGCCGATCACTGCTGTTCTTCTTTTCTTCCAGGTTAAAAACATGCCCCAGGCGCAGCAGCGGCAAAGTAATCTTGCGTAACTCAACCACCTCTCGCCGTTCAATCGTCCGGATATCACGGCGTTCGATCATGAGTGTTTCAAGGACTGAATTAATCGGGATCGCGTAGGTGCGGCCACACACCTTGACAATCAGCGCTTTGATAATGGCCAGGGTAATCGGCAACGTTAACAACATGGTCGTACCTGCATCTACGGTACTGTCAATCTCGATCATTCCCGACATATTGCCAATATTTGTTTTCACGACATCCATGCCGACACCGCGCCCGGACAAGTCACTGACCTCATCCCGGGTGGAGAATCCGGGAGTGAACAACAAGTCAAAGATCGCATCGCGCGACATAACAGTATCTTTGCCGATCAACCCCTTCTCGATCGCCTTGCTGTGGATCAGGTCGGGATCTATGCCACGCCCGTCATCACTGATTAAAATAACAACATGATTGCCACGCTGCATCGCCTGAAGCTTGATCATCCCCTTTTCCGGTTTACCCTTGGCGACGCGCTCTTCCGGTTTTTCAATACCGTGATCGATTGAGTTGCGAATGATATGCATCAACGGGTCGGAAAGGTCCTCGACAATCATTTTGTCGAGTTCAGTATCGCCACCAAGGGTTTCCAGCACCACTTTTTTACCATGTTCGTTTGCAACCCGCCGAACGATACGCGCCATTTTTTCAAATAACTGACCGACCGGAACCATCCTGACGTCCATAACGCCGTCGCGGAGTTCATCAAGTCGGCGTTCCAGCGACCGGGTTGCCTTCTGCAACTCGCCACCAAGAGAATCATCTTGAGCGCGTAATTGATCAGCAATCGTCGCAATCGCTCCTTTGGCAAGGACCAAGTCGCCAACGATATTCATCAGGTAATCGAGCTTGTCGATATCGACGCGTACGGTACGACTGATCGAACGCGCAGAGGCGTCACTGCCCGCCTCCGCACTGTCAACGGTGCTTGGTGAAGAAGCGGGCGAAACGGCAACAGCTTGCGCAGTATCCGCGAACGCTTGTGACGGCTGTTCATCTCCCACCGGGATCACTTCAATTTCATCGTGTCCAAGGAGAGCCACCACTTCATCACGGTTGATGCGGGTGCCATAAAGAAGCTGAAATGCAATTTTATCACTGAAATCACCGGAGCTCGGCAACGTGCTGATAATTTCACCCTGCTGTTTCAGTAATTCTGAAATTTCTGATAAATCCTGATCGAAACTACTCAGATTGAACACGGCATTAACACGAAAAAGATGTCGCTTCTGCTTCAGGTTTTCGAGGAGACGATGCTCTTCATATTCGGTCAGAACATCGAGAATCTTTGCATCGACACCGCATGTCGTCAGCAGTGCCTCGTCGGGATTCGCAGGTGCCTTGCCGAGCGCCGCAATACGCGACAGCACGGTGGTCAAATCTACGGTAAATGATTCGTTTTTTCCTTTACCATGGACAATTTTTAATAAAACTTCGAGGGAGATGAACAGGGTATCAATCAGTTCAACGGTCAGCTGCACTTTGCCCAGCCGTAAACCGTCGAGTAAATTTTCCATATGATGCGACAACTCGCCGATATCATCGAAACCGACCATACCGGCCAGCCCCTTCAGCGAGTGTGCTCCACGGAAAATTTCATTCAGCAACTCGGGGCTGAAGTCAGCGCTCTCCGCGCGATCAGCCAAAGCGATAAGATCAAGATTCAGTTTCTCAATAATCTCTTCAGCTTCCGCGAGGAAATCATGAACTGCACGGGATGACTTAATTTCTGACACCGTCAGCTCCTAGCCCAGATATTTGTTGATTAATGATTGCAACTCAACCGGCGAAAACGGTTTAACCAGGTAGGCATCAGCACCGAGCGCCATCCCCTTTTCGCGATCTCGGTCGCTCCCTTCAGTACTGACAATAAAAAGCGGGGTTGTTTGATAGTTCGGGTTTTTTTTGATAAAACTGACCAGCTCAAGCCCGTTAATATCCGGCATATTGATGTCGGTAATAACCAGGTCGACTTTTTCCTGTGGCAAAATGCGCAACGCCTCGAAACCGTTGGCGGCCTCAATCGTCTCATAATTGCCCATGGCACTGATCGTCGAAACAATCAACGATCGCATTGTGGCAGAATCTTCTGCAATCAGTATTTTTTTAGCCACCAGCGACATACTCCTGTTGCAAATTAATAATCATTAGACAGCGTTTCTGTTCTGCATGCGTCGTTCCATCACAGCTTTTTCCATCGCCAGTCCCGCCTGGGAAAGAAAGACTTCCAGCGCTTCGGTGTCACCGATTTTTTTCTGCCCAGGGAGGTTATCACCGTACAACAACGCAACGACCCGCCCTTCGCTGACCAATGGTCCCAGAAACACTTCCTGCGGGTCGTCACCGCCCAGCTCATTGATCAGATACTGATCCCATCGACAGGGAGTGAGACGGGTCTTGACCGGTGTCATACTGGAAACAATCTGGTTGAAAACTGATTCCTCGCCGCGGACAATGCGCATTTTACGCACGCGAACGTCGGCACTTTCACCGTTCAACTCAATACCGAACTGCCCAAGACCGACAATCTCCTGTTCCTTGACCAAAAAAATCACTGCCCGGTTCATCAGCTCACTGGCAAAACGCAGAACGAGCAAAATAATGCCGCCACCCAGGGCCGGATTGTTTAATTCCTGCAACATTCCCTTGAGCAGGTGCAGGCCCGGCGATTCGGGTCCACGCTGCGGCAGTGACGATGGTTCGTCGTCACCAAATTCGAGCATTAATTCGGCACCGATATTGATCATCCCGGCAGGCAGTGTCGATGCCGCAGCGGTTGTTCTTAAATTAACATAAGCGGTCGCCAGGGCTGCAATCTGGCGCTGTCCCTGTATTTGTTGCAACTGGTCCTTACTGGGTTTTTCAAGAATTGCCCGGGCCCCCAGTTCACGCAAGCGGGCCGCCGCTTCAGGATTCTCGTAATCGGTCATGACCACGAGATCCAAACCATGATGACGGGCACAGACAACTTCCAGCAATTCAAGGCCACCGAGCAATCCACCACCGTCAACCCGGGGCATGATCATATCAACCAACAGCCGCGGCTTACCCCCTTTGGCGATCAGTGCATCCAGTCGTGTCTCAAATTCAGCGGCGGTCCGACAACCGATAACCTCAAAACCGTGGACCCTCAACTGTTCGGCAAGCATCTCAATCGTTAGGTCATCATCGTCGACAATCAACATGGTTTTACTGGAAGCACTTTTTGCATCGGACGAGGGTGCTGTCGAAGCGGAAAGATCTTCATCAGCCGTTGCTGGCGGCAGTTCCTGCTCCGGTGAAGAATCCACGGCTGCCGACGCGTCGTTATCACCCTCACCCAGCAATGTGCCAAGATCGATTTTTGATTCAACAACCTCATCCTCAAGAGCCCCCCCCTGATGACGTTTCTCATCAAGGATGCGGCTCCCCTCCATCGCCAGCCATTGGGGGTTCAACCCTTTGTCGAGGATAAATTGCAGCGGGTTAAACCGCGTCGCTTCCTGCTCTTGCAAATCGCCCAGTTCAAAGGAAAATGTACCTTCCATCCACCCGAAAAAACTGTAAACAATACGCTCTATCTGCTCGCGAACCGCTTCATTAATGGCATCGGCGGGCACTCCGAAACGCTCGGCCAGAATGCCACCAAGACGAACATCCGGCGTTTCTTCGTGTTGCACCTGAATGGCCTGCTTGAGCGTATCAAGATCGACAAGTTCTTTACGCAGCAGCAAATCCCCAAGATTCTCACGAATGACACTTGATGTCGCGCGCACCACTTCGCCATTGTTAAACACGACGGTGCCTTCGCGTTCACGGCTCTGTAACGCCAAAATACCCGACTTGCGACTCAGACTGACAATCTGCAGAATGTCACCCAAACCGAGGTCTTCAAGATTTCCAACCAGACTCATGCAAAACTCATTCAGGGTTGTCGATCACAGGGTCTGGCACGTGTCGCCTCGACCCAGGTTGATGCCAGTAAAATACAGGTAAATATAGCGGACGGCTTGGGGAAAGTAAAGCATTATTGCCTATTTATTGCGTTCCCGGTCACGGAAGATCAGTCGAATCGGCACGCCGTCAAAACCGAAAGCTTCGCGAAATTTATTTACCAGATAGCGTTCATATGAAAAATGGACCCCTTTCGCACGGTTAGCAAAAATGATAAACGTGGGCGGTCGAACTGCCGACTGGGTCGCATAGTAGAATTTCACGCGTTGTCCCTGGAAAAATGCCGGCGGATGAGCATCCTCGGCTTCCTTGAGAATCCGGTTCAGCTCGGGCGTGGAAATTTTCCGGTTAAACTCCTCGGCGACCGATTCAACCAGATCCATAATCTTCGCCACGCGCTGACCAGTGACGGCAGAGATAAAAAGGATCGGAACGTGAGCCAGAAACTTGAATTTAATGCGTAAATCTTCTGTATATTTCTTCATCGACGAATTGTCTTTGGCGACCAGATCCCACTTATTGACGAGCAGAATAATGGCTCGTCCCTTCTCATGGGCATACCCCGCAACGGTCACATCCTGGTCGGTAACGCCCTCACTTGCATCGATCAGAACGAGTGTGATATGAGCCCGTTCCATCCCTTTTAATGCCTGGATAACACTGAACTTTTCAAGTTTTTGACTGACCTTGCCCTTGCGCCTGATACCCGCCGTATCGATCAACACATAGCGTTTTGAATGATACTGAAAGGGGGTATCAATAGTGTCACGGGTGGTCCCGGCGATCGGGTTAGCCACCACGCGCTCATAGCCAAGCATGCGGTTGACAAGTGACGATTTACCGACATTCGGGCGACCGATGACGGCGATTCGCGTTTCACGTTCATCTTCCTCGATCACCTCCGGAGCTGGCAGCAACTTCATCAATTCATCAATCAGATCATTGATCCCGTAGCCATGCTCGGCCGAAGCGGGCAAAACTTCTGCAACACCGAGCGAGTAGAACTCACCCAGCGCGGGTTCAAGCCCACCGCCGTCGATTTTATTGGCCACGTAGAGCACCGGTTTTTTGACTTGACGCAAGATGGCCACGACATCTGTATCGGAGGCATTCAATCCCTCGCGTCCATCCATCAAAAAGATGATGACGTCAGCTTCCTCGATCGCCAACTGCGATTGCTCACGCATCTGCGTCAGGAGACGATCGCGTGAGGCCGGCTCAAATCCGCCGGTATCAATCAGCATAAAAGGTTTTTCGTGTTTGGTCACTTCGGCATAATGACGATCACGGGTAACCCCAGGAAAATCTTCAACGATGGCACGGCGACTGCCACAAAGACGATTAAAAAGGGTCGATTTGCCGACATTCGGACGCCCAACAATAGCTACAACTGGCAACATGTACTTTTCTTTCTCGCCAAACACTTGGCAATATCTGTTATTTGTAGCCAAATTCCTGACGTAATCGTGCGGATTCGGTCCAGTTCTTTTGAACCTTGACGAACAATTCCAGATAGACCTTCGAACCGATAAAACGTTCGATGTCATGCCGCGCCGCTGTCCCGATGGCACGAATTTTCTCGCCACCTTTACCCAGCACAATCCCTTTGTGCGAAGCCCGCTCAACAATAATCTTAACCTTGATTTCGATCAGCGCGCGATCAGTTCGTTCAGTAAAACTCTCTACGACGATCGCAACCCCATACGGAATCTCTTCATGCGTTTGTTTCAACAACTGTTCACGAACCATCTCGGCAACGATAAAACGTTCCGGCAAATCGGTCAGAATATCCTCGGGGTAATAGCGCGGACCGTCTGGCAAGCGCGAACGAATCGCCGCGAGTAGCGTGTCGACCCCCTCACCGGTATGTGCTGAAAACGGAATAATTTCCGCAAATGAAAACTGTTCTGATAATTGCGCAATCATCGGCAGCAACTGCTGGCGTGGGATACGGTCAATCTTGTTGATTCCAAGCAATACCGCAGCCCGCCTTCCATCCAGAATCTTGAACAACTGGTCGAGACGATCCAGACCGGGGCGCTCGGCATCGATGGTCAGCAGGATCATGTCGACATCGGCACAGGCATCAACCGCTTCTTCGACCATGAAGCGGTTCAGGTCATCTCGCGCCGGATGAATGCCGGGGGTGTCAAGAAAAAGCGTCTGACTTGCTGCGTCAGTCAATATCCCCAGGATACGATTTCGGGTCGTCTGCGGCTTGTTCGATGTAATGGCAATTTTCTGCCCGAGAAGGCGATTCAGCAACGTCGATTTACCGACATTGGGACGACCGATAATCGCCACAAAACCTGATTTAAATTGATGATCTGTCATGGTTCACTCCACAGCCGTCGGGCTTTGTGTGTCGAAAAATATTTATGCGTCGCGCAATTTCTGCACAGTGAGCAACGCCTCCCGGGCAGCAACCTGCTGCGCCAATTTTTTTGAACGACCACTTCCAAAACCGGCGCGTTGACCGTCGATCAATACCTCGATACCATACCTTCGGTCATGATCGGGGCCTTCGATTTCAATCAGTCTATACTCCGGCGGTTTTTCCCCTTGCGCCTGCAAAAGCTCCTGTAACCGGCTTTTACTGTCAACACTGTCGGCTGATTGTGCAACACTATCGATAATCAACGGTAAAAACAGGCGCGCGGCAACCGTTGTCAATGCCTGCCACCCGCCATCGCGAAAGATCGCGCCGATCACCGCTTCAAGTGTATTCGCCTGAAGACTGTCTTTGTCTGGTCCGCCACTTTTGCGTTCACCACGTCCCAACAACAGGGATTCCCCCAGCTGCAACGTGCGTGAAACCCGGGCCAGACCGACTTCACTGACAAGTTCGGCGCGTACCCTGGTCATTTCGCCCTCGCTCAAAGAGGGCTCAATTTCGTAGAGGCGTTCACCGATAAACAGATCAAGAACCGCATCCCCCAGAAACTCCAGACGCTCATTGTCGTCAGGAGCCATGTCCGCTGGCTGTTCATTACGAAACGATTTGTGCGTCAGCGCCGTTTTCAGGAGCATTGAATCGTTAAAACGGTAGTCCAGTCGTTCCTGTAAAGCAGCGATTGCCGAAGTTATATCCATCCTCTATCCCACCTGTCTGTCATCGACTGCAAACGATTTGAGAGTATAACTGAATCTCTATTTATTATCAATATTTAGCGACACGCTTACAGGATTTTCCTTGATCTTTGCCACAGCGCTTTTCTATAATGTGAAGATTGATTTTTTGACAAAATCCGGTGACGCACAAATTTTCAACAGACCTCGTTTTTTCACAAAATCCAGGGTCAACTCCTGATGAAAAGTACTCTTTCACAGTCAGCCAACTATGTCTTTTTTTATTACATTTGAAGGGAGCGAAGGTTGCGGCAAGACCACACAATCGCAACGCCTCGCCGAACATCTGCGCGCCAGCGGTTATCCCGTCCTGACCACCCGTGAACCGGGGGGATGTGTTATTTCCGACGCCATTCGTTCAATCCTGCTCGATGCCGCCAATACCGCCCTGACCCAGCGTTCGGAGCTCCTCCTCTACGCCGCAGCGCGGGCCCAGCATGTCGACGAGATCATTCGTCCGGCGCTTACCACAGGTACGATTGTCATCTGTGATCGCTACATCGATGCAACAGTCGCTTATCAGGGGCACGGACGGGGGCTTGATCTGGATTTGATCGGCGACCTCAACCGCCTTGCAACCAACAGCGTTGTTCCCGATCTGACCCTGCTTCTTGATTTTCCGGTCGCAGCAGGACTCCAGCGAGCTCGCGCCCGCAACGCACAGGCCGAGGGCGACAATGAAGATCGCTTTGAACGTGAATCCCTCGCTTTTCATCATCGTGTCCGCCAGGGGTACCTCGCGCTGGCGGCGCAGCACAAACGTTTTCAGATCATTGATGCCGAAGGTTCTCCGGCACGCATCGCCGAGCATATTCGACAGGTTGTCGACAACGTCATCTCAACCCGAGGGACACCATGACATTCGCCCAGATCCTTGGCCACGAACGGCAAAAAGACCTGTTACGTCGTGCCCTGAAAAGTGATCGGCTGGCCAATGCCTACCTCTTTACCGGCCCCGACGGAATTGGCAAGCGACTGGTGGCATTAGCCTTGGCGCGTGCGGTATTCTGCCCGGCTCAAGGGTGCGGTGACTGCCCGGCCTGTCGCAAAATTGATCACGGCAATCATCCCGACCTCCATGTCCTTGAAGCTGATGGAGCCAATTTCAAGATCGAGCAAATCCGGCTTTTGCAAAAAGAGCTGGCCTATCGTGCACTAGAGGCTTCACGCAAGATCTGCCTGATTGAAGCCGCCGACAAACTGAACCGGTCATCCGGCAATGCCTTGCTCAAAACGCTCGAAGAGCCGCCCGGAAACGCCATTTTTATTCTGTTAACCGCCTACCCTCAACGGGTGCTGCAAACGATTCGTTCCCGCTGTCAGCCACTCCCATTCAATCGCCTTGCCGCTGTCCAACTGGAAGATGAGCTCCGTGTCCAGCTTGACTTGAACGACGAGGAAAGCCACATTCTTGCCGCACTTTCGGAGGGCAGCTTCAAAAAAGCACTGGGCAAGGATCGTGATCTTTATCTTAATGAGCGGCGTGAGCTGATTCAGTCGCTGGTGATGTTGTCGTCCGGCAGTATCCTGCCAATTTTCGCGTTGGCGGAACGACTGGCGGCGGACAAAGATCGCCTGCCTGAAGTTCTGGAGATTTATCAGGCATTTTATCGTGATGCGCTGTTGCGCCGACATAATGGAGCCGCACAGTTTATCAATATTGATTTACGTGCTAACATAGAGACCGTAGCGGGAAAACACAGCACTCTGGAGCTACTCAACAAACTCGTTGCAATTAAAGAAACCCGTCACCGTCTCGAACGCAATGTCAACCGCCAGCTGGCGATGGAAACCCTGCTCTTGCAGCTGGTGGCCTGACGGGACGATCAACAAAGGATTGCCATGATACGCCTGGTTACTGTCAAGTTCCGCGACGCGGGACGACAATATGATTTTAATGCGCAAAATTTTCGCTTTGGTCGCGGGGATAAAATCATCGTTGAAACTGATCGCGGTCGCGCCCTCGCCACGGTTGTTGTTCCCCCTCGCGAAATCGCCGATGAAGAAGCGCCAGAAAACTTGAAAGCCGTCCTGCGCCCCGCGACTGCGGATGATCTGACGATGGCTTCCGGAAATACGGCTCGCGAAGAAGAAGCTCAGCGCTACACCCATAAACGCATTCAGGAACGTAACCTGGACATGAAACTGGTGCGCGCCGAATATCTGTTCGATGGATCAAAAATCATCTTTTATTTCACTGCTGATGGCCGCATCGACTTTCGCGAACTGGTCAAGGATCTTGCCCACCATTTTCACACCCGCATTGAAATGCGCCAGATCGGCGTACGCGATGAAGCGAAGATGATTGGTGGACTTGGTGTATGTGGGCGAGAGTTGTGTTGCTGTTCCTTCCTGACTGAATTTACCCCGGTCTCTGTCAAGATGGCGAAAGAGCAAGGGTTGGCGCTTAATCCGGGCAAGATTTCCGGCCAGTGTGGGCGTCTTCTCTGCTGTCTCAGCTACGAGTACGAAACCTATTGTGATCTCAAAAAGGGGCTGCCAAAGAGCGGTCGCAAGTTTGTCTGGGATGGGCAGGATGCCATCGTGTGCGACACCCATATCCTGCAACGCACAATTACCCTCTTGCTCGCTGATGGTACCCGTGTCGAGGTTAGCGCAGAGCAGTTCTCTGCCGGAAATGCCCCTCCCTGTGCGGACAAACACCGCTCCGGCAAAGAGTCCGCTCACACCTGTCCACGACATCAGAAGCACACTGAATCACCAGCGGGGACAACTTCCGTCCCCCCCTCCGCAGAAAGCAATCAGACGCTCGAAGGTGATGAACCTCGCCATCAAAAGGACCCGCTTAACGGCGACACGGACGGTGATAAACCACAACGGCGCAATCGCAGCCGTAATCGTCGCAGCCGTCGCTCAAGCAGCGCCGAGGGAGGGACCAAGGAACAAGAGATAAAACGCCAGCAACCTCCCCCAAACAACACCCCGCCCGCCGCAAAAGCCGGTGAATCACAGGGGCAGACAGACAGGAAAAAACGTATTCGTCGCCGCGGGCGTCGCCGCGGGCGGAGCGACAAACCGGATTCTGGAGATAAATAATGGACAAGCATTTTTACGTCACCACCCCGATCTATTATGTGAATGACGTCCCTCACATTGGCCACGCCTATACCACTTTGGCCTGCGACGCAATTGCCCGTTACAAACGTGCTCGCGGTTACAAAGTATTTTTTCTCACCGGCACCGACGAGCATGGCCAGAAAGTCGAAAAAGCCGCCCACGCTCAGGGTGAGACGCCTCTCGAATTGGCCGACCGGGTGATGAAACGCTACCAGTCGCTGTGGGAAAAGCTCAATATCACTCACGACGACTTTATTCGCACCTCTCAGGAACGACACAAAAAAGGGGTTCATCACCTGTTTAAGCTCATTCAGGGCAAGGGCGATATTTATCTCGGCGAATACGAAGACTGGTACTGCACTCCCTGTGAAACCTTCTGGACTGAAAAACAATTGATGGATGGCAGTTGTCCTGATTGCGGTCGGCCGACGGACAAACTCAAGGAAGAGTCTTATTTCTTTCGGATGAGCAAATATCAGGACCAGTTACTCAAGCACATCGAGGAGAATCCGGATTTCATTCAACCGCGTTCCCGCCGCAACGAAATCCTTAGTTTTATCAAAGAAGGTTTACGTGACCTGTCTATCTCCCGCACCTCTTTCTCCTGGGGGATTCCGGTTCCGGGGGATGAAAAACACGTCATCTACGTCTGGTTCGATGCGCTGAGCAACTACATTACCGCTCTCGGCTATCCTGACCAGGAAGGTCATTACGGTACATTCTGGCCCGTCGACGCACATGTTATCGGCAAGGATATTCTGCGCTTCCACGCGGTTTACTGGCCGACCTTCCTGCTCGCCGCAGGGATTCCATTGCCGAAAAAAATCTTTGCTCACGGTTGGTGGACGGTCGAAGGTCAAAAGATGAGCAAGAGCCTGCGTAACGTTGTCGAGCCACATATGCTGGTCGACAAATACGGGGTCGATGCGATCCGCTACTTCCTGCTGCGTGAGGTTCCGTTCGGTCTCGACGGCGACTTCTCTCATGCGGCGCTGATACATCGCATTAATTCTGACCTGGCCAACGATCTGGGAAATCTGCTCAGCCGTACGACCGCCATGCTCAACAAATACTTTGACGGGGAATTGCCGGCGCCAGGCGAACTTGCAGAGATTGACCGCCTCTTGCAGGAAAAATTTCCGGCGGCAATTACTTTAATCGACCAGCAAATGACCGAGATGGCCTTCAACAAAACGTTGCAGACGATTTGGGAACTGGTCAGCGCAGCGAACAAATATATCGATGAATCCGCCCCCTGGACGCTGGCGAAAGATGCATCACAACGCACACGACTGGGGACAGTGATGTATAACCTTCTCGAAGGGGTACGCCTGATCGCGATGCTGATCGCACCGTTCATGCCGGGGAGTGCCGCCTCAATCCTCACCACCCTGGGGTGTGACGGAAACGATGTTACGCTTGACGGGAATGATCACTGGGGTGGGTTGCAGCCAGGCACCAGAATTGCCAAAGCTGAGCCGCTTTTTCCGCGTATTGAGCACGAGTAGCCGTCACTTCGCAGGTGACAGCAGCTTGCATGTGAACCGACCACAGGGGACGTTTCAGCGTCCCCTGTTTAACCCCGCTATGGAACGCTAACGATGAATCGACCTGTTCAATTGACAGACACCCATGCACACCTTGATGGAGCTGGCTACGACGCGGACCGCGCGGCCGTGATCACGCGCGCCACCGCTGCCGGGGTCACGCACATCCTTACCGTCGGCTGCGACTTGAAGAGTTCACAGGCTGCTGTGGAATTGGCAAGGAGCACCCCGCACATCTATGCCGCAGTTGGCATTCACCCCCACGATGCAGCAACGGCCAACGCAGAAACTCGCGCCGCATTGCAACAGTTGATCGTATCATCTGACAAGGTTGTCGCGGTCGGCGAGATAGGGCTGGATTATTATCGTGACCGCGCACCGCGCGCCATTCAGCGCAACTGTTTTCGTCACCAGATCGCGCTGGCCAAAGAGGTCAATCTTCCGCTCATTGTTCATGATCGTGACGCGCACGACGATGTGTTGACCATGTTGCGCGAAGAAGACGCGGCAGCGGTCGGCGGTGTACTGCACTGTTTCTCTGGTGACATCGCCATGGCTCACGCCTGCATTGAGATCGGGTTTTACATCTCTTTCCCCGCAACCATCACCTATCCGAATAACGACGCACTGCGCGCCGTGGCGCGGTCGATTTCCACGGATCATCTGTTGATCGAAACCGACTGCCCCTATCTGTCACCGCAAAAATTTCGCGGTAAACGCAATGAACCCGCCTACCTACGTTACACTGCGGAAAAACTGGCTGAGATCAAAGGGCTGTCGCTCGCCGACATCAGCCGCATCACCAGCCTTAACGCCTATCGCCTGTTTGGTATTGGTGACATCGATCAATCGGCGCGGATAGCTTACGCCATCCGCGATTCCCTTTATCTGAACATCACCAATCGATGCACCAACAGCTGTGCTTTTTGCGCCAAATTCAAGGATTGGACTGTTAAGGGGCATCAGCTCAAGCTGGAGCGTGAGCCGTCGGTTGCCGAGGTACGCGCCGCCATCGGCGATCCGTCCCGTTTTCGCGAAGTAGTTTTCTGCGGCTACGGTGAACCACTGTTGCGGATTGATCTGGTCAAGAAAATTGCCGCCTGGCTCAAGGAGCAAGGGTGTAAAGTGCGGGTCAACACTGACGGCCAGGCGAACCTGGTTCATCAGCGCAATATTCTGCCGGAATTGCACGGGCTGATCGACACTGTTTCGGTGTCTCTCAACGCTGCCGATGCCGCGACGTATCAGCACTGGTGCCGTTCGCGTTTCGGTGAACAGGGTTACGTCGCGGTTAGGGAGTTTCTGACTCTGGCGAAGGCGCATATCCCCGAGGTGGTTGCAACCGCGGTAGCCCTGCCCGGCCTCGATATGACGGCATGTCGTGCCGCGGCAGACGAGATAGGGGTGGAGTTTCGCGCCCGCGAGTATAACGAACTCGGATAAAAATTGCGCGCGGTCGGATCCGCAATAGTGGCCACGGTATAAGCCGCCACTGCTCTCCGCTCTCCGCTCTCCGCTCTCCGCTCCCAGCTCCCCGCTCCCCGCTCTCCGCTCTCCGCTCTCCGCTCTCCGCTCTCCGCTCTCCGCTCTCCGCTCTCCGCTCTCCGCTCTCCGCTCTCCGCTATATCACGACTCGTCTTTTTCCATTTGCAGGCGACGCCGGTATAGCCAGTGAAACCAGACGCAGGTTAAGAGCATTGCGGCACATCGTCCCGGCACGTGATCCGTTAAGCGATCCCCGTAACGATCCCAGCGTTCAAGCCAGTTCAACTGATATTGAGCAAAGGATATGTGCCGTCGAAAATTACTCCGGAGATCGGCATACAGCGCGATCTGCCACGCCTGCTGTCGCACGTACCCCCCGGTACGGTACCAGAGCGACCAGCGCCTTCGCCAGCTCATCCGGGCGGTCAGCTCACCAATCAATCCAATGACCGGAAGCAGCCGCAAGCGTTCGGTTTGATCCTGACAACGATAAATATCGGCGGCAGCAATGAAAAAATCGTTCCAGCCAATCGCTGCAAAGTTCATGATCAGGGCGTTCAGTGTCTGCCGCTCATACAGCCCTTCCGTCTCGAAACGTCGTGCCGAGGTAGAAATTTCAGCATCAAACAACATCCACTGTCCCACCCCGCGAATTTTATCCGCCAGGCGTGTATCTTCGAGCACCGGCAGCGTTTCGTCAAACGCACCCAGCTCTGTGAAAAAACTTGCTCGCAACATCAGCCCCTGATCACCGTGGGTGCACCCGCGACGATCAAGCCGCGCCTTGCAGGCATAATAGCTGTAGGGCAAGGAAGGTGCAGCGGTGCGGCGTCTGAACAGCAGCGGGAAGTGCCCGGCAATACGTTCAGTTTTGGCAGCAGCAATCGCTTCGTTGAGGGCAAGCTCCGCCCGGTACAACGCATTTTCGTCCGCAAAACGAGAGTCGACATGCAAAAACAGCAGGGTTGCTGCCTGCGCGGCACGCGCCCCGGCATTCAGTTGCCGCGCCCTGCCCCGCTCACAGGCGAGCAACCGGCAGGGGAACGGCAGCGTGGCACCGAGTTCGAGTACACGCTCCCGTCCGGCGTCGGTCGAACCACCATCACAGATCAGCAGTTCAAGGGAGCTTCCACGTTGCCCCGCCAGAGAGGCAAAGAAGCCTGGCAACTCAGCAACATCATTGAGCAGGGGGACGATGACAGAAAGGACAGGGGGTGGTACCATGGCGGCTACTCTCCGATGATCTTGACCAGCACCCGTTTGCGCCGTTGACCATCGAACTCACCGTAAAAAATCTGCTCCCACGGTCCGAAATCGAGCTTGCCGGCGGTTACCGCGACCACAACCTCGCGCCCCATAACGGTGCGTTTAAGATGAGCGTCACCATTATCCTCGCCGGTCAGATTATGTTGATAGCGCGATAATGGCTGATGCGGAGCCAGCTCTTCGAGCCAGCGTTCAAAATCAGCATGCAGACCGTTTTCGTCATCGTTAATGAAGACCGAGGCGGTAATATGCATGGCATTGACCAGACACAGCCCCTCGTGAATGCCGCTGTCGTGCAAACATTTGGCGATCTCTGTGGTAATATTAAGAAAACCGCGACGCTGCGGTATGTTGAACCAAAGTTCTTTACGAAATGATTTCATCGATAAACTCCGGCTTGCGGTCGTATCTCGATTCAGCTATTTTACGACGACTTAAAACAGGCTGAACAGCGCACGTAAAAAAGGCCCCAAAAGGACTTAAATGAGTTTAAAAACCAGTCTGCTATTTTTTGTACTGTTGTGGTCAGGGTTATTGCTGATCGCTACTCCCTGTAATTGTCGTGCCGAACTTAAAGACCACGACCAGCCATTGCCACAGATCGAATATGACAATCATCTCGAACTGGACGATTACCTGCAAGAAAAAAACTACGACTGGGATACCCTCAACCGGGGTGTACCACGTTTCATCCTGACCAACCTGCCGGACGATATGGAGAAGGTTCCACACGTTACAGACAAAAAACGTATTTTCTTTCTGTCCCTGTTACCGATGGTGCTGATGGCCAATAACGAAATTCTCGCTGATCGGAAACGCCTGATCGAACTGAAAGCACCCAACGCCTCGCGTCATAATGAAATCAAAGCGCGCGATGTCCTCTGGGTACAACAATTGGCCCGCGATTACGGAATCAAAAAAGACCCGCTAACCGACCCGCAAACGATGGAAAAATTGCTGCGCAGGGTGGATCAGGTACCGGCGTCACTGGTGCTGGCCCAGGCTGCAAACGAGTCGGGATGGGGAACCTCGCGTTTCGCCCGACTGGCCAATAATCTCTTTGGTGAGTGGACCTTCAAACCAGGGACGGGAATCACACCACACGACCGCCCGGAGGGTGAAACCTACGAAATCAAGCGCTTTAAAAATCTGCTCGCGTCAATTCGCTCATACCTGCACAACATCAATACGCACTGGGCTTATCGAGAGCTACGTAACAAACGTGCTGAGTTGAGATCGTCCGGTCAACCGTTACGGGGGCTTGATCTGGCACAACATCTGGAGTTTTATTCAACCCGGCGGCAGGCGTATGTGGAAGAACTCCGTCGACTTATCCGCAGCAACAATTTGATGCGGCTGACCGATGTTTATCTACGCCGACCGGAAGCAGCGGTGCAACCTCCCACCTATGGTCTTTTTTCCGCCGCCAAATTCAGCGGTCGCCCTCAGCAACCACCGGAAAAATCCATAACTGACTGAACCAGTGCCACCGTCCGGTGCGGCGGTTCGGTGCCGTCAGCGTAAATTTTCCGCGACGACCGGATAAAGGGGTGGCGGCTGAAATCGTTAACCAGGTGTCAGCGCCGACATCCCCTTCCCACGTCATTGCACAGCGGGGACTCCCATCGATATAACAATTCAACCTCCCCAGATCAACCTCCGGATCAGTGATCTTAAGCCGCAGTGTCGGGGGATTTTCAGGGGCAAGCGGATTTACCGGGGACGACACCTCGACCTGAAGCGCCTCCATCGCCAACTTATCGCGAAAACCACGTAATGTCGCATACTGGCCGCCCATCG
Organism: Desulfuromonadaceae bacterium; assembly: GCA_019429445.1. NCBI lineage: Bacteria > Pseudomonadati > Thermodesulfobacteriota > Desulfuromonadia > Desulfuromonadales > Desulfuromonadaceae > Desulfuromonadaceae bacterium. The sequence continues at coordinate 39,675 of JAHYIW010000014.1, read as the reverse complement.
GAAAACGCGGCAGAGCGTAGCGGTCCGTTGCCGCATTCACCACCCCGGACTGTTGTGCAACAGCCGCAGAGAAACCAAGCTCGGCGACCAACTGTTGCAGCTGCAAGTCGTACTCGCCATAGGGATAGGAAAATACTTTCGGTTCAATACCAAGATTTTTGCGCAGCGTCTGTTGGGCGCGACTCAAATCAGCGCGAATCCGCGTCAATCGTTGCGCCTCGTCCTCACCTGAACGTTTTTCAACCAGATAATCGTGCGTAGCCGAATGATTGCCGATTTCAATCCCGGTCGCGGCAACCTCAGCTAATTGCGCCCAGCTCATGTAACTGGCACCGCCAATCCCGTCGATGTTGACAAACAGCGTCGCCGGGAAACCGAATTGTTTCAACAGCGGCAGGCCTGCCGTGTAAAACGAGCTGAACGCGTCGTCAATCGTCAACACCGCGCATCTCTTTGGGAGGCTCTGTCCGGAACGCAGGCGATCAACAACCGCACCCAAAGTCAGCACTTGATAGTTTTCAGTACGCAGCCATTCAAGTTGTTGGGAGAATATGTCGCCAGAAATATTTGTGGAAGGATAACGGACATCATCAAAACGGTGATAAACAAAGACGTTAACGCCCGCCGACACCGGCGCGACGAACAGTAACAAGAGCAGCATGGTCAACCACAATTTAAACGGTGGATTGTTCCTCATTTTTATCGCTCTCCTTGACCCGGGTCCGCAGGTAACGCCGGATAGCGTTACGTGCTTTCGGAGTGACCGTCCATTCGAGCCATTTCGGCAGCACTACCGGCTTATCGGCGCGTTCAATCCCGACCTGATCACCATCCATCAGGCGCGATCGCAGCTGGCGGGTTTGACCATTGACCCGCGCGCGTTGTGCGTGCAGGCCAAGCGCTTCGTGAATCTGGAAAGCAAAATCGAGAACGCTGCTCCCCTCCGGCAAGGTCACGATCTGACCGATCGGCGTATAGACCTGAATCGTACTCGATGCCAGTCGCAAGCGTTCGGAATCGAAGGCCGATTCGCCGTCGGAGAGTGAATGCATCAGTTCACGGAAATTATCTTTGCGGAATTCAAAACCTGGCGCCAAAACCCCTGCCGCATTGAAACGCGCCAGCTTGCGGGTGGTGATTTCGACGCGAATTCGCGTGGTTCGCGCCTGAACCGTCGTTTTCAGGGCCTGATAACCGAACTGCGACATGACACTGAGATGATCGCGTAATTTACCGGGGATCGGATAATATATACCGTGCAGTAAACCGAGCGCCACATAGGCATCCATCGTGCGATCAACCTGAATTTCCAGCGTATACAGCGAAGTGACTCCGCGCTTTCTCTGCTTGGCAGCATCGGTCGAAAATGAGCGCCAGCGGTCACGCAAGGTTGCATTGAGCTTATGCTGCTCAAAAGAGTTCTGGATCTTGGAACGAATTTTTCGCAACTTAGGCGTAAACTCATGACGCAGCTCTTCAATCAGCGCGTGATAGGTTGCCGCGAGACGCGGATATACCACCTGCAACGACAAAGCCTCAAGCTCGGAGGCAACATACCCCATGCCGAGATGACGCGCCAGCGGAACATAGACAGTACGGGTTTCCTCCGCAATCAATGATTGTTTTTCCGGTTTAAGGACACCGATCGTTTGTAAATTATCAATTCGATCCCAGAATTTGAGACACAGGACACGGACATCATCGACCGCTGACAGCACCGTTTTGCGGTACGTCTCCGCCTTCAGGGCATCGCGACTGAGATTATCATCCGTCACCTTGGTCAGGCCGTTAACCAGAAACGCCACTTCTTTCCCGAACTCTTCGCTGACATGCGCCAGTGTTACCGGAGTATCCTCGACAACATCATGCAAAATCGCAGCAATAATCGACGGAAAATCCATCCAGTGGCGCGCCGCAAAATGGGCAACCCGCAGCGGGTGAAAAATATAAGGTTCTCCCGATTTGCGCATTTGCGTGTCGTGCGAGGCCTGCGCCAGAGCGAACGACTTCTGCAACCGTTCAATCGAACGATCCAGTTCATCTTCGCTCAACCCGGCACCGAAGTGCGTCACCAGCAGCTCCATGATCTCGTTCATCAGCCGCTGTTGCTGGCGTTTGTGTATGTCTGTGTCAGTCGACTTCATATATCCCGGGGGGCTTCAGCCCGGCGGCCAGGTCAGGTTGCGCCCGGCGAGCAGATGAAAATGGATATGCCAGACAGTTTGTCCGGCGGCCTCGTTACAATTGTTCACCACCCGAAATCCTGCTTGAGCAAAGCCAAGCTGTCGAGCGATCTTCCCGGCCGCCAGATAGATCCGACCGATCAACGCTGCGTCGTCAGCAGTCAGATCAAGGGTGGTTGGAATGTGTCGACGTGGCACCAGCAGATAGTGATGCGGTGCCTGAGGATTAATATCTGCAAAAGCGATCAGATCCTCATCCTCGTAAATAAAATTCCCCGGAATTTCGCCGGAATTTATTTTGCAAAAAAGACAGTTCGTAGCCATCAGTCACCCCCTTGGTCGGCCTGCTGCTCCTCCAGGAATTCGGGATAATAACATACATTTCTGCAACATGGCGACCCGAAAGATACAGAATGAGCATCGCGTGCACGGCGCTGGAAAACCTTTGGGTCGGTTTCTTTCGCACTCAGCGCGATAAACTCTTTCACCAGCTTTACATTGCGGATTTTAACACGCGTCGCTGCACCACGCCCAACCAGCTTAACCCCGTGTACACCGATCCGCGACAGTGCGGGGAGCGCACAAAGTCCACAACCGTGACGGCGATTGCTGCGCGACCAGAGCGCCTGGCGTTCCATCGCCTGGTTGAGATTTGCGCTGGCGGGTGGATGACACGCTTCGATGACATAGGGTATTTCGCACGGCCAGATTTTATCGGGGCTGCTATGATGGAACGAACAAAGTCCTTCGGTATTGGCACATTTTCCGACCAGCATAAAAGCGTCAAAGTGGATTTCCGGCAGACCGGTTGCTATCGCCTCCATCTCGGCAATAGTCAGATGACGCGGCAAGACGGCTCGCGTGATCCCCTGTTGCACATAAAAACGCACGGCCGCCGAGTTGGTCAGATGGGCCAATGTGCTGGCGTGGTACTCAAAGACGGGAAAGCGTTGCCGGAGCTGGGCAAGCAACACCAGATCGGCGAGGATAATCCCGTCAACACCCAGCTCTGCCATCCGCTCGACGTAATCAAGCACCAGCGGCAACTGCCGGTCATCGTAAAAAGGGGCATTAAGGGTCAGGGAGAAGGTTTTCCCCTGCTCATGCAAGGCCGCGATTATCTCCGCTAATTCCGCCTCGCTCTCGATTTGCGCACCGGCAAACGTACGTTGATTGAGGGAGGCGAGCAAGCGATAACGTTCCTGCCAGGCGCGCGGCACATAGCCGCCATAGAGTTCGTCGGCACCGGCAGCAAGCAGCGGTACAACCTCGGCAGCGTTATCGATCGGCGCGATGATCCGCATCGGTTACTGCTCCCCCTCACGCTGTCGCCAGATATGTTCACGGCGATAATCCCACCAGGCACCGTCGGGGCGCGCGGCCAGTGTTTCACCAACGATCACCAGCGTCAATGCCGGTCGACCGGTCGGTTCTCCCAGATTAAACAGAACGGTCTCACGGTCACCAACCAACGGGACAATATCATCGAGCGTCCCGCTGATCACCGCCTCACCGGGCAATCCCACCCGGTGCAGAATGGCAATCGGGACGTTTTGACCATAACCGGCCCTCAACTCAGCGGTCAGTGCGGACAACGGGCGATTGTTCATGTAGATCAGCAGGGTGACTCCCGGTGCCGCCAGCTCAGACAGCGACGGTGCCTGGTGATGATCACCAAGGGTCCGTGGCGAAGTGACGATGACACGATTACAAATGCCGGGCAGATCGAGGGTCTTGCGCAGCAGCGCTGAAGCGGCATTGGCAATCCCGACCCCCGGCACCACCACGGCGCGCTCACCGAGACGTTCGATCAGGGCCTGAAACGGCGCATAAAAAGTCAAGTCGCCAGGGATCAGAAAAACCACCGATCCGGTGACCAGCCGCTCTTCAACCACACCGATCAGCTCATCAAAATAATAGGCAAAAGGACTCAGTATCTCTTTGCCAGCCACCAGTTCCGCAAACGTCACCGCGAACGGTTCGGCAGCAAAGACCGTGTCACATTCGCGTAACAACCGCTCCCCCCTGCGGGTCAGCAGGTCAGGGTCCCCCGGACCGGCACCGACAAACCAGGCATGATTCATGGCGTCGCCTTTTTAAACAGATGGATCAGAAATTCACGATTGCCCTTCGGCCCGAGCAACGGGCTTGCGATGACATTATCGACTCGGCAACCGAGTTCAACTGCAACAGCTTCAATCGCCGCCACTGTCTCACGGTGCTGTTCCGGATCACGCACCACCCCGCCCTTGCCGACCTTCCCTTTGCCGACCTCAAATTGAGGTTTGATCAGGGCAATGATTTCAGCGTCAGGCGTCAGTAGCTTAAGCGTTGGCGGCAGAACCAGTTTGAGGGAAATAAACGAGGCGTCGATGACCGCCAGTGAAGGCGGTTCGGCCAATTGAGATCTGCTCAGGTCACGGATATTGGTACGTTCCAGATTCACTACCCGTGAATCTTCGCGGAGCTTCCAGGCCAGCTGCCCGTAGCCGACATCCACGGCAAAAACCCTGGCCGCACCATGTTGCAACAGGCAATCGGTAAACCCCCCGGTCGATGCCCCGACATCAATGGCGACCCGTCCCTGAACCGCCACCGCAAAGGCATCGAGCCCCTTCTCCAGCTTCAGTCCCCCCCGTGAGACAAAGGGGATATCCGCACCTTTGAGACGAATGTCAGCCAGCGGTGACACCCTGGTTCCGGCCTTGTCGATCCGGTGATCATCAACCACCACTTGCCCGGCCAGAATTAACGCCCGGGCACGCTCCCGCGAGGGGGTCAAGCCACGATCAACGAGTATTTTATCAAGACGTTCTTTGGTCAAATCAGCATTCCCTGGCGGCGGCTTCAGTATTGCATCGCACGGTAGCACAGCCGATCATCAGGAGCAATATCCTGTATTCAGGTATATCTGGTTAAAATCCTGTCCAGCTGGTTGGCAAAATTCTGGCGGTCAGATTTGTTTAACGGCGGTGGTCCTCCGGTGTCAATCCCGCTCCCCCGAAGGTTGTCCATAAAATCACGCATGATCAGGATGGAACGAATATCGTCAGGGGAATAGAGCTCACCACGCGGACTCAGGGCAATCCCCCCCGTTTCTATCACTTCGGCGGCCAGTGGAATATCACTGGTGACCACCAGATCACCCCGACTGAGGCGGGCAACGATTTCGTTGTCGGCCACATCGCACCCGGCGGCGACCAGCAAAAAATCGATCTGTGGTGAAGCGGGAATCCTCATAAAATGATTCGCAACCAGCGTCAACTGCACGCGAACACGGTTGGCGGCCTTGAATAATATTTCCTTGATCACCGCCGGGCATGCGTCCGCGTCAACCCATACTTTCATCGCTGAACCTTGTCGAGGTAAATTAAATCGAACATATTCTTTTAAAGTTGCTGCGTGTACATCCGAAACAGTAAAAAAGGTCAGCAGAAAACTGCCAACCCGTTGAATTGATAGAACATTAAACGAACACCAAAATGGCTTCAGGTAAAATTCACTCTATTGGCATCGATTTCAGATTATTCTGGGCTTTCTGGTTGCCAAGTTCAGCACTGCGTTCCCACCATAACTTGGCCCTTGACAAAGATCTGATGCAGCCTTTCCCGTGAAAATACATTTCTCCCAACCGATTCATCGATTTGGCATTGCCCCTTTTGGCGGCTTTCTTAAAAAAATCGAAAGCCAGCTTCTCGCTTTTTATATTATAAAATTTGACACCGACCTCAAATTGAATACCGGACGGGCCATTATGGGCCTTGTCGTATAACGTTGAAGCTTTAATTATGGCCTCTTTTTGTTCCTTGATTTCTGACTTTGTTGCTTCAGAAAGTTCTGCATTCCTTGTTTCTGACATCATTTTTCTCCTTTTAAATCGACTATTTTCGCTCAGTGTAACACAGATATGATCATAATGCTATATATTACGAGTGGTTTACGCGCCCGAAGAATAACGCTGCATAAGTGGCTGCGGTTTGTGCAGCAGAACCACATCCTGCCCCACAAATTCAACATCACAACCAATCTGCTCCGCCCACCACCTGAATGTCGCAGGGGAAAAATAACAAACGTGTGTAGGATCCTGCTTATAGTGCCACCCAGCAAATGCCTCAGCAGTTGAAACCAGTTTGGTCATCAGCCCCAGCCAGCCTCCCGGAAACAGCAGTGCATAAAGTTTTGCCAGTACCACGCCCGGTTGATAAAGATGTTCGACAACCTCGCTGGCAGTGATGAAATCGTAGCGGTTGAGCAACGCAGCGCCGTCCGGCGCATAATAGGGATCATAGATTGCCATGTCATACCCCGTCTCGGCGAACATCAGTGACAAGGTGGGTCCCGGACCACTGCCGAAATCCAGCCCCCGGGCCGGCACTGAAACCCGCTCGCACAGCGGCTCGAACAACCGTGACAGAAAACGTCGATACCTCATATCGGCTGGATCGTTGTTGTGCAGGTCATAGTGGGCCTTTTCAGCGGCAGGAAATAGACGGTACTCAGGCGGGACAAAGACCAGGGAGCAACGGACACATTGCCAGTAGGAACGTTTTTTATCCTGACAATACAAAACGGTTTCAGCGTGGACGCATAGTGGGCAGCTTAGAGAGGTCGGCATCATTCGATCACACATTGGTACAACTTTGTCCTTTGCGTTTGTGTCGGCAGCGTTTCGCCGGGTTATGTGCGTTAAATCAATATCTGCATTCTGTGAAATGTGAAACGCGGCGCTTATGTCTTACTGCCCCGCCCATTTGCCGCTCATGGCAGTGATAAAGTCGGAATACAGATCATCCGCCACAGCCCGCAAGCGATAGTAGTAGCTCTGCCCTTGGACAGCGCTAACGTCGATGAACGATTGCTCGCCTTTATCGACAGTGGCAATGGTGGTATAGATGCCGTGCGCTGGTAGCGCGTTCGATTTCGTAGTTATCGACGCAACAAGGTCTTGGGGGGAGAAATTCCAGGTGACAAAGAGGACAAAGAGGGGACAAAGAGGGACAAAGAGGGACGCTGCTTTCTATTTTTCTATTTCAGCCATTACCTGCCTCAACATGGCTGTCTCAACCCTCAATATCTTCTCCCCCCGCTTTGCCGCAAGACTAACACCCGAGGAGCCAAGGTGCAGAAACCTACCGACTTCGTTTCCCCGATAACCTAATTCAAATATCGCCAGATGACAGATGATTCCCCGCGCTGCCGCCAGGGCTCTGATTTTGCTCGGCCTTCTCACGGCCTCTGGATCGAGGTCCCACATCCCCGAAACGACTTCCAGCAAACGGGGCAAGGTGACGACGCCTTGCATCTTTGTCTGCAGTTCGACATGCTGTTTCAGCTCGTCCACGAAATCGCCGCCTCCCAGTATCCTTTCATCAAAACTTTCGTATGCGTTATCCTTACTCTCGCCCTGACTTCGCCTCAATCCCCCACCGACCAGATCATCACGCTGACCTTTCTTGATCCCATCCGCAACAAATTGACGATAGTTTTGTTGTGCGGTGTCGAGCGTATTGCCGAAGCGTTCCAAAATCGAGTTGGTTTCCTGCCCGGAGAGACTACGGTTACCCATCAGGACCGCGTGGCCGGACCAACGGTAATGATCCAGCTCATCAAGACTCGCCACCATCCCTGCCCGCAGTGGATTGAGGTGAATGTATCTGATCAGTTCCAGCAGATAAGGCTCCTCTTCGCAGACGATGGACTTATAGCGGTTCTGAAACAGGTGTCCGCAGCGTTTGTGGCGGCGATTGAACGACACCGCGTATCCGGTCAGCAAGCGGCGCATGAAAGATGCCAACGGTGTCGCGGTCGGGATTAATAACATGTGAAAATGGTTAGATAAAATCGCCCAGGCGTAACAATGAACGCCGGTTTCTGGGAGCAGAGTGGTGACGCGATCCACAAAATTCTGCCGGTCGATATCGTCAACAAAAATATCGCGACGCTCAATTCCCCGCACGATTACGTGTTGGAGAAGCCCGGCAATGTCAAGTCTGGCTAATCGTGGCATGGATGGACTGTATCAGTTCGAGAAAATTTGTCAATAGAAAAATAGCAAGCAGCGTCCCCATAAATAAGCGCGGGCACCAAATAAAAAAGGTCTGAAATCAAAAGATTTCAGACCTTTTTTATTTGGTGCCGAAGGGGAGACTCGAACTCCCACGCCCAAACGAGCACTAGACCCTGAACCTAGCGTGTCTACCAATTCCACCACTTCGGCGAAAGCGTCGTTTTTATAACAAAAGCACCTGCCCTTTGCAACAAAAAAACGTGTCCGATAACCAAAGCGTAAACATCTTTTTGTCGCCACGCTATTTGCAGGGGTGTTTCGCAAGCGATTTTCGATTATAATGGACAACAGCAATGACCGGTAGATTTATCAGTAAAAATATGGTATAAACTTTGATTATTCTTGACGGTACTTGTGTTATATGATTTTTAATATTAAACATTTCTTGATAATTTTAGTGCGCTTAATGTATTCAAACACCACAGCCAAAGGAGTATTCTTATGAGTGAAACACCGTTTAAGGGTCTTGGCACCAAAGCTTTGCACGCCGGACAAATCCCCGATCCAACTACCGGTTCACGTGCGCTACCGATTTATCAGACATCTTCTTATGTCTTCAACTCTTCGGAGCATGCCGCCAACCTCTTTGCCCTCAAGGAAATGGGGAATATCTACACCCGATTAATGAACCCGACCACTGATGTTCTTGAAAAACGCCTGGCAGAACTCGATGGCGGTGTCGGCGCGCTGGCGCTCGCCTCCGGGTCAGCGGCAATTACCCTGGCGATCCTCAACATTGCCCGCGCCGGGGATAATATCGTTTCGACCAATTCACTCTACGGCGGCACCTACAATCTGTTTCACCACACCTTCAAGCGGATGGGAATCGACGTCCATTTTATCGACAGCTCGGACCCGGCGAATATAGCCGCAGCGATCGACGCTCAGACCAAGGCGGTGTTCACCGAAACGATCGGCAACCCCAAGAACAATATTGATGATTTTGAGGCCATCGCCAAGATTGCCCACGCGCACAAACTCCCTTTTATCGTCGATAACACTGTCGCCACCCCGGTGCTTTTCAAACCGCTGGAGCATGGCGCGGATATTGTCTGTTATTCCCTGACCAAATTTATCGGCGGCCACGGCACCAGCATCGGTGGTGCCGTCGTTGACGGGGGTACTTTCGACTGGTCGAGCGGACGGTTCCCTGAGTACACCACCCCTGACCCGAGCTATCACGGGCTGGTCTATCACGAAGCCCTCGGCAATCTTGCCTACATCCTCAAAATGCGTTTGACCCTGCTGCGTGACATGGGACCGTGTATCTCGCCGTTCAACTCTTTCCAGATCGTGCAGGGGCTGGAGACGCTGCATGTGCGGATGCCGCGTCATTGTGAAAACGCCCAGAAAGTCGCCGAGTTTCTGAATAACCATCCGCAAGTATCGTGGGTCAACTATCCCGGGCTCCCCAATCATCCCGATTTTAAACGGGCGCAAAAATATCTCCCCAAAGGTCCGGGAGCGATTCTCGGTTTCGGCATTAAAGGGGGCGCAACAGCGGGTGCGAAGTTTATCGACAGTGTCAAGCTTTGCAGTCACCTGGCCAACATCGGTGACGCCAAAACCCTCGTCATCCACCCGGCTACCACCACCCATTCGCAGTTGAGTGAAGCGGAGCAGTTGTCCGCCGGGGTCAGCCCCGACTTCGTGCGGGTATCGGTCGGCATCGAGGATATCGAAGATATTCTTGCTGATCTTGATCAGGCGCTGACGGCGGCGAGCTGAATATTGCTGAAAAAAGTAAAAAAGCCCCGCATCCGGATGCGGGGCTTTTTTACGTCATAGCTACTCTTTCAACAGGGAGTGCAACTTTTCCAGCTTGCGTTCAATCGCCCGCTCAACTTTATCCGCACCGAGCATCCAGGTCAACTGACCGACCATCAGTGCGACATCGGCCAGCTCGTCAATGACGACCTCTTCGCTGATGCGTTTCCTTTTTAGATGTTTGATCCCGACAATCAGCTCGGCGCACTCCTCGATCGCCTGATCGTACTGGGCTTCCTCACCCCACTTGGCGAGCGTCGCCTGATAAATCTTCACATACTGTGACAGCATAACTTATGATCTCCAACGAACAGCGGATACAGAATGTAAAATACGCCTGCCGCAGTCTGCTGTCAAACGATCAGGCGCCTGTCAGCGACTGTTGCGAGATCAGACAGAAAAAGGGCCCGTCTGCATATCTTGCAACCGGGCTCTTTTTCTATCTTGAGCACGTAACGGTCAGTTCTTGATTTCACCCTGAATGCCGATCCGGATGGTGTTCAGTTCGACCTCTTTGCCACTGGCGACGACCGCCTGACGGGCGATGTGAATCAAACCGGTGCAACAGGGAACTTCCATGTGCACAACGGTCAGACTGTTGATGTTGCTGTGCAGAATCATCGCGGTCAGCTTGTCAACGTAGGGGGCGGTGTTGTCAAGCTTCGGGCAGGCGATCAGCAACGCCCTGTCCTTGAGCAGATCCTTGTGAAAATCGGCGTAGGCAAAGGGCACGCAATCGGCGGTGAGCAGCACATCGGCGCCCTGCAAAAAGGGTGCGGTCGGTGGCACCAGGTGCAGCTGCACCGGCCACTGGCGCAGTTCGGAGGGACGCTGGCCACTGCTCTCCGCACCGTTCGAGGAAGGCTTGGCAAAATTCATCAGCCGCGAGCCGGGGCACCCGCCGGCCGCCGCCGGAGACGCTTTCGGCAGACTCTGAACCTGGGCCGAGGGGCAGCCACCACCATGAGGAGCTTGCGGAGCATGGGCATGATTGTGCGCCGGAGCCGGTTTAACCTCAGCTTTGAGATGCTCTTCAACCGCGACCTCGTCGAATTCGTCGGCTTCCCGCCGCTCGACGGTAATCGCATTTTGAGGGCAATGACCGAGACACGCACCGAGACCGTCACAGAGGTTGTCGGCGACTAATTTGGCTTTGCCATTGATGATCTTGATGGCACCTTCGGCACAGGAGGGCACACAGAGACCGCAGCCGTCACATTTTTCTTCGTCGATTGTTACCACTTCTCTGATCATGAGTTGCTCCTTGAATATCGTTGTCAGAATTTTAGTTTATTGTTTCATTTGCGCGATTGTTAAGTTTACTTTAACGCGTTACCGGGTAAGTTAGTTTGACCAGCGTCAAGTCTCGCAATGATTTAGAAAAAATAGTGCCAGAGCAGATCCAGACGCCCGCGTTTGATCAGATACATACCGGAAAAGCGCATGATTTCGCGCACCCTCTCCCGGTGTCCGGGACGCTAGCAATGCAGCGTACACTCTTTACACGTCGGTTTGGGGTCGAGTGGACAGCGCATCCGCCGGTCACAGGCATAGGCGAGAAAATCAGTACATTCCTGACACACTGGAAAGGTCCCCCCCCTGATCCCGAACCGTTCACGTTCCGCGAAATCTCTGCGGCTGATGTCACCGTGTCGGGCTCGACAGTAGACTGAGGTAAACTGAACCAGGATACCGAGATCCTTGCTCTCCCTGGCGGTTAATGGCGCGCCATTTTTGTCGTGGCAAGTTGTCATGGTCTGAAGATAACATTTTCTGGCATTTAAACCTTGATGAGCATCAAATTCAAAGAAATTTCGGCGCCGCCAGCTGCAACCTGACTGTCACTGAAGGGGATGTTCACTCCTGACGACCGTTTCTCTTGACCATCCTGATTGCGACGTTTAAACTGCGCCCTACATCACTTAACGGAGAATATGCATGCCGATAGCCACCAAAATCAAAGCGTCGATTGAACGTTCCTCATGGATCAGAAAAATGTTTGAAGAAGGTGACCGCCTTCGCGCTCAATACGGCGCGGAAAACGTCTTCGATTTCACTATCGGCAATCCTTCCGTCGAACCCCCCGCCGAGTTCCATGAGATGCTGCTGGAACTGGCCCGCAAACCGATCCCCGGTATGCATCGCTATATGAGCAATGCCGGTTACGAAGAAACCCGCGCGGCGGTGGCCGAGGTGCTTGCCGAGCAGTCCGGCCTGGCGGTGAACGCACAACATATTGTCATGACCTGTGGTGCCGGTGGCGCGCTCAATGTCGTGCTGAAAACCCTCCTTAACCCCGGTGAAGAAGTCATTATTCTTACGCCGTTTTTTGTCGAGTACAAGTTTTATATTGATAATCACGGCGGGGTGCCGGTCGAGGTCTGGACCGACCGGAATACCTTTCAGCTCGATCTGGCGGCCATCGACGCTGCAATTACGATGAAGACCCGAGCCATTATCGTCAATACTCCGAACAACCCGACCGGAGTGATCTATCCTGCCGACAGCCTGCGCGCGCTTGGCAAGCTGTTGCGCGCCAAAGAAGCTGAATTCGGTGGATCAATTACTGTCATCTCTGACGAACCGTACGCACGCATTGCCTACGATGGACAACGTGTCCCGAGCATCTTCACCTGTATCGACAATGCGGTGGTGGTCACCTCCCACTCGAAAGACCTGGCTCTTCCCGGTGAGCGGATCGGCTATCTGGCAGCGAATCCGAAGATGACCGATGTCGGTGAATTTATCGAGGGTGCGATTTTCTGCAATCGCACTCTCGGCTTCGTCAATGCCCCGGCACTGGCCCAGCGACTGGTCACCAAACTTCAGCGTGCCAGCGTTGATATCGACGAATATCGCGCCAAACGCGATTTACTGTATAACCGTTTGACGGAACTCGGCTTTGAAATGGTCAAACCGGGGGGTGGATTTTATCTCTTTCCGAAGTCCCCCCTTGCCGATGATATTGAATTTGTGACCATGGCCCAGCAGGCTAATATTCTGCTGGTACCAGGAACCGGGTTCGGTGCCCCCGGTTTCTTCCGCATTGCTTATTGTAGCGAGATGAAGATGATTGAACGCAGCCTGTCCGCCTGGGAGAAACTTGCGCACGAGCTTGGATTTTAAGATGGAGAAGCGGTTCCTCAGCCCCGCCGAGACCACGGAACAGATCGTTGCGAACGGTTTACGCGTCAACAGTCAACCGTTAGCGCGAACAATTGTGCTCAGCCTGCTGGCTGGTTTCTATATCGCTTTCGGTGCACAGCTCACCACCGTCGTTACCCAGGACGCGGCTTCGTTTGTCGGCTACGGTATTGCCCGACTGCTCGGCGGCAGTGTTTTTTCGCTTGGTCTGATGCTGGTGGTTATTTGCGGCGCGGAACTTTTTACCGGCAACAGCCTGCTTACCAAAACGGTCCTTGATCACCAGTTAAGTTTGGGCAAGATGGGCAAAAACTGGGGCGTCGTTCTGCTCGGTAATTTTGTTGGTTCCCTCTTTTTTGCCTGGCTGATGTATCGCTCAGATCTCTGGCGTTCGGGAACAATTACAGATCATGCGGTATCAATCGCCAGCGCTAAATGCCAACTCAGCTTTGACGTTGCACTGATCCGCGGCATCCTCTGCAACTGGCTGGTCTGCCTGGCGATTTTTATGGCCGTGGCAGCCCGAGACATCGGTGGCAAAATTCTCGCCTGTTATGTGCCGATCATGGCCTTTGTGGCCAGTGGCTTTGAACATTCGGTGGCGAATATGTACCTTATCCCCACCGGTCTGTTCCTGAAAAAGCATAGCGGGGTAATCGCCCCGGAGCTCACCTGGAACAACTTTTTTTTCGGCAACCTGCTGCCGGTAACTCTCGGCAACATCGTCGGCGGGGTCGTCTTCGTCTCCTGTGCCTACTGGTTTATCCACTTGCGCAACCAGCGAACAACGCGATAATTCACCTCACGAAAAGGACAACAGACAATGAACATGACAGATTTGGCTCACTATGATGGTCGGGAAGGACGCAAGGCATACGTTGCCGTCGCGCAGGTGATCTACGACGTGAGTGCTAGTGCGCGCTGGGTTGATGGCAAACACCTTGACACGCATCAGGCGGGGGCTGATTTGACCGAAGAACTCAAAGGGGCCCCCCATGTCCGCTCATTGATTGAACGCTTTCCCGTCGTCGGACGACTGGAAGAGACACCGTCACAAAAAAAGAGCATAAAGGCGCTGTGGTTGATGCCACTTGTGGTGATTATTATTCTGGGCGCGTTTTTCTGGTTACGCTGAATCAGTCGGCCACCTGATTACGCCCACCTGATTTGGCTCGATACAAGGCCTCATCAGCGGTCTTGATCACCTCTTCAGGGGAGCTGTGCTCACCACCGCGTTGCGCCACCCCGATGCTGACGGTGATCCTCAGTTGCTGCTCCTTGCCCGCGGCTGGACGAGGTTTTTCAGGCTTTTTCTGCGGACGGTCTGCCCCGCGCAGAATGAAAACACTTGCGGCGAGCTCCACGCGTAACGCTTCCAGGTGCGGCAAGGTCTCCGGCATCTCCCTGCCGCGAAAGATGATCGCAAACTCTTCACCACCGTAGCGAAATGCCCGCCCTCCCCCGCGAACCACACGCAGCGACTCAGCCACCCTCCGTAACACCTGATCGCCGACATCGTGGCCATAGGTATCGTTGAACTTTTTAAAATGGTCAATATCAACCATTGCAATCGCATAACGACTGCCGAGTTTCAATAATGCTTCGTTCAGTGAGCGCCGCCCCGGGAGTCCGGTCAACTCGTCTTGAAACGCCTGCGAGTAGGATGATTCGACCACGCCGACGAGGAGAATCAGTAAGGAACATACAATATATGGAGTCGCTGGTGCAGCGACAAAAGATTGCCCAATGGCGAACAAAGCGGCAATTGTCGCCCAGATAAAACACCCTTCAAAGACTTTGGGATAACGACCATAGCGGAACAGGAGCAAAACAAAGGCAAGGAAAAATGCGCTTTGAACACTGTGCGGCAGAGGGCAAAGGTCAACAACCGGCCAGGGAATAAACTTGCGCTCCAGCAAATCAATCGTGATATTCGAAAAACGATGATACAACCAGCCCAAAAGTGCGACCTGGAGAGCAAAGAATAACCAACGACGGATCCCGCGTCCGGTCAACATTCCCCGTTCTCCGAACCAGCCGATAACCGCCAGATTCAGCGGCAAAGCGATTCCGGCGACAAGACGAATGAATTCATGGGCGGCGTCGTTCCAGCCAAGGAGACGGTCTGTCAACACCAGCAGCGCCAGTGCATAGAGCAGACGACAGCGATTGAAGCGCCAGCCGAAAAAAAAGGCGGCGGCAACGATCACCAGGAACAGAACGTCGATAAACGGCTCTATCATCAGCGCCAGAGGCGAGTTGTGCAACACCCAAATGATCATACCGAAGAGCAGTCCGCCCGGAAATAAAAGCGGAACGATAGCGCTTGGCTGGAAACTCACGTAACCACCTGCAACGCTTTCACTCTGAGCTGAATCTCGACACGATCACGCCACCGGTTGATATACGGGGTAAAAAGGATGTCCAGCGCACCGGCACCGGCGACAAATCCTTCCGCCAGACCAAAGGCGATTGCAGAAAAACTGTACCCCCCCTGCCGCACCGTGAATTTTAAATGTTTCTCTTTGACCACCTGTATCTGTTGCAGATTGACCGCGCGAGCAACAAAAAGCGGTTCCGGGTTGCCAACACCATAGGGAGCCAATGTCGCCAGCTCGTGAATGAGTGGCAGGGATATCTCTTCGAAGGTAATTTCGCCATCGTGGAACAACTTTGGCACATAGTCGTCCTCATCCACATCTGCCCTCGCTACGGCTTCAAAAGCATCCGCAAATGCCGCCAGATTTTCACGGGTAATCGCTATTCCCGCAGCATATGCGTGACCGCCGAATGCACTCAGATATTCGGCACATGCGCCAAGAGCGCGGTAAAGATTGAAGCCGGGGATTGAACGCGCCGAGCCTTTCCCCTGATCACCCTCAAGCGCCACCAGGATGGTCGGACGGTGGTAACGTTCAACCAGGCGACTGGCCACAATCCCGATCACACCGGGATGCCACTCTGCTCGTGCGAGGACCAGTGAGCGGTGCGATTCATCACACTTTGCAGCCAGTTCAATCGCTTCTTCGCAGGTTTGCCGCTCAATTTCGCGTCGTTCCTGATTACACGCATCCAACTGCTCTGCATAATCCTTGGCACGCACCGGATCGTCGCTTAACAGCAACTCCACCCCTAATGCAGCATCTTCCAGACGGCCCGCTGCATTGAGACGCGGAGCCAGCTGGAAACCGACCGTTCCGGGGGTAACAACGTTAACCCCGGCAACCGATTTTAGTGCTGTAATTCCTGGCCGACGGCTGTGTTCCAATAGGGACAGCCCCGGTTTAATCAAGGTACGATTCAGTCCCGTCAATGGCGCAACATCCGCAATCGTGCCCAGGGCAACCAGATCAAGGCTATGGCGCAGGTCGGGTTCCGGACACGACCCAAACCAGCCCTGCTCACGCAGCCGCTGCCGCAACGCCACTAACAACATGAACGCGACCCCGACCCCGGCAAGCTCCTTGGCCGGGAACAGGTCATCAGTACGGTGCGGGTCAATGATTGCCCATGCCTGGGGGAGCGTTTTCGGGGGTTGATGATGATCGGTAATGATCAGATCAAGGCCCAGTTCGGCAGCGAGATGGGCCTCAGAAACAGCACTGATCCCGCAATCAACCGAAATCAGCAAAGCAACACCCGCCGTCGCCATTCTGCGGATAGCAGCTGCCGACAGGCCATAACCGTCCTCAAGACGCAGCGGGATAAAATAATCGCAATCTGCACCGCACGCGCGGAGGTTTTCGACCAACAGTGCCGTAGCGGTGATGCCATCGACGTCGTAATCCCCGTGAACAGTTATCTTCTCGCCGCGCTCCAGCGCTGAGGATAACCGGGAAACCGCAACATCCATATCGGTGAGCAAATAAGGGTCAGGAAGATCAGCAAGACGGGCAGTGAGAAAATTTTGTCCGGCATCAGGCTGCACGATGCCACGTAAAGCGAGGACCCGGGCGGTCAAAGGCATGACATTGAGCGCTGTTCCCAACGCAACAACACACTCGACATCCGGTTCAGTGGAGCGCAACACCCAGCGTCTGGCAATTATCTGTTCCATGAAGGCCCGGTTGAGGGATCGGCCTGTGGCAGCAGCGGCAGCAGCTGCACAGTGCCCAGATATGAACTGCGATTTTTGTCAAAGAATAGCGCGGCAGGGAGATCTGGTGAATCCCAGTAATTGAGGGTCAGGTCAACATCCTCGGGAACTTCTTCACCAAGGACCACGTGTGTATTGTTTCGTGCAAAGTGATTGTTTCTTATCAGGTATTCACGCGGATGCGCGGTAATAAAGATCCCTTTTTCATTATCGACAATCAGATTCCGGTTGATAACCGGAGCATCGAAATGGAAGCGAATCCCCGCTCCATTGTGTTGAATAAGGTTGTTTTCAATGATGATCGGCGTCGAGTGAAAACGAATTGCAACCAGATTATCTTCGAATACCGACTCGCGGATATAAACCTCGCGCGACTGCTGACTGTGAATGGCACTGTCAGCCTGCTTAAAACGGCAGAAGCGAAAACTGGCGTAAGGACTCTCCGTAAGGTTCACGCTCCCCCAGGCACCGGGGGGTGCATTGCTTTCAATGGAGCGAAATACAATTGGCTCACTTGCCGTGCCTTCAGCGATCAAACGTCCGCGCACGATCAGCTCACTGCCATGAAAAAAAGGATGTGCAGAGCGCTGTCCCGCTCGGGGGGGGAGAAAAACAACTTCTGTACCCGGCAGGATACGCAGTGATGACCCGGCTGAAAGCTCGACATCACCATCAACATAGACGGTCCCCCGCCAAATGTGCTGACCATCGATGTCACCCGAAATGTTGCGCGCCAAAAGACAGGAGGTGAGGATGGGCACAACCAGCAGAGACAGGATAACTAAAAGATGCCGATAAAAAAATTTACGCATTGGAGTAAATTCAGACGGGCCGATTTCTCGGCCCGTCTCAAAAAAACTGCCTATTTGTTTTGTGATACGGGCGGGTGAGTCGTTAGAAATTGCATTTGTTCCCGCACCTGATCAGCACCGGGACCGGTCGGATTCATCGACAGGTATTTTTCCCAGGCCATTTTGGCGGCATCGAAGTTTTGCAGATCATAGCGATAGACAATGCCGAGATTGTAATAAGCCTGTAGATGGTTGGGTTGAATCGCAACCGCCTTCGTGAAGTTTTCGACAGCCTTGTCGAACCAGCCAAGTCGACGAAACATCACGCCTTGGTCGGTTAACACGTTGGGATCGCGATTATCAATCGCCAAAGCCTTGTCATAGGACTCGACCGATTTAATTGGTTGATCAGAATCGAAATAGAGGTTGCCTAATTGAATCCAGGCGTTACGGTTTTCCGGCTCGCGGGCAACAACTTGTTCGAGCATGGCGATGTCACGTTGATAATCAACGAGCGGTGCTGCTTGTGGCGAGGATTGAGCAACTGTTGCAGGAGATGATTTCCCTCCTTTACTCAACAATATCCCCAACAAAATACCAATCATCAAAGCACCACCGACCAGAATCCAGGTTTCTTTTTTCATGCGGCACTCCTTGCATCTGTTTCTGATTTGCGTCCTTTACGATATTCATCCCAGTAAACCAGAACCGGGCTGGCAACAAAGATTGACGAATAGGTTCCGATGATAATACCGACCAGCAAGGCGAAGGCAAAGTTGTGAATGACCCCGCCGCCAAAAACAAAGAGCGCCAGCACCACCAGCAACGTTGTCCCCGACGTCAAAACGGTCCGTGAAAGTGTTTCGTTGATACTCCGATTAATAATGAAGACAAGGTCCTTGCGTGAATATTTGCCGCTGTTTTCACGAATGCGATCATAAACGATGATGGTGTCGTTCAGTGAATAACCAACAATAGCCAGAAATGCGGCAATGATCGGCAGATCGATTTCCTTGCCAAACAACGAAAAAACACCAAGAGTAATCAGCACATCATGTAACAGTGCGACAATCGCACCGACCGCAAAACGAAATTCGAACCGCCAGGTGACATAAGCCAGCACACCAATCATGGCGTAAAGGATTGCCATCAACCCCTGCGAGCGCAGTTCCTTGCCAACTTGCGGTCCGACCATCTCGGTACGACGAACTTCGAACGTGTTTACGCCGTAGGCGTTTTCCAAAGCGGCACCAATCTGCTGGGCAAGTCCTTTCAGCGCAGTAGTCGATTCCTGTGCCCGGAGTAAAAACTCACGCGGATCATCACCGAACTGCTGAACAACAAGACCGTTAAGTTCAACCTGCGCCAAAGCATCTTTAATCGCCTTCGGGCCGGTCTGTTCAGTAAATGAGATCTGCACTAACGTTCCGCCAGTAAAATCGATGCCGTAATCGGGGCCCCCTTTGATAATCAACGAGATCAGTCCGATGGTAATCAACGCTAATGAAAAGAAAAGTGCCAGCTTGCGCTTACCGACAAAATCAATATTAATGTCCGCTTTAATAAATTCCACGGTGATCCTCCTTAAATGCTCAGCTGCTTGATTTGCTGACGATTAAGGAAATAATCAAAAATCGTCCGCGAAACAAAGATCGCCGTAAACAGCGATGCAACAATTCCGATCGAAAGCGTAACCGCAAACCCTTTGACCGGGCCGGTACCGAATTGAAACAGAACCAGAGCCGCAATCAGGGTGGTAACGTTTGCGTCAATAATCGTCAGAAAAGCTTTACTGAACCCCGCATCAAGTGCCGCTCGCGCTGTCTTGCCGACGCGAACCTCCTCACGAATCCGTTCAAAAATAAGAACGTTGGCATCGACGGCCATACCGACGGTGAGAACGATCCCGGCAATCCCCGGAAGGGTCAGCGTCGCGCCTAAAATACTCAGCAAGGCAAGGATAAAGAACAGATTGAGAATCAGCGCGACATTGGCCACCAGCCCGGAAAGCTTGTAATATATCAACATCGCCACGATAACCAGCACGCCGCCGATCATGACAGAGATTATCCCTTGTCTGATCGAATCACGCCCCAGGGACGGTCCTACAGTCCGGTCTTCAAGGATCTTGACCGGCGCGGGGAGCGATCCGGCACGCAGAACAATCGCCAGATCAGTCGCCTCCTGTTCGGTAAACGAACCGCTGATCTGCGCACTGCCGCCGGAAATCCGTTCACGAATTACCGGGGCCGAGTACACCGTATCGTCGAGAACGATAGCCATCCGTCGGCCAACCGAAGCGGCGGTCAACTGATCAAACCGTTTGGCCCCGACCGGATTGAAATCAATCGAAACATAAGGGTCGTTGAAGCGCGTATCGATCCGCACCTGTGCATCGCTGAGCAGATCACCGGTCAATGCTGTCTTCTGCTCGACCAGCAGTGGTGTTTCACTCGTTGCGCCGGTCCGTGCATCAACATTTTTTTCGTAGAGCAACAGAACTCCGGGAGGCAAATTCCCCTTCAGAGCCTCGGCAATATTGCCGTCTTCGACAACCATTTTGAACTCCAGGCGGGCGGTCTTTCCCAATAACGCAATGGCCCGCTCGGGATCCTTGACGCCCGGCAGCTGAATCAGGATGCGGTTGCCAGACTGACGTTGCAGGGTCGGTTCACTGACGCCGAATTCATCAACCCGGTTGCGCAGCGTTTCAAGCGCCTGTCGTACTGCATAATCACGAACCTCTTCAATCTCTTGATCACCAAGTCGATACTGCTTTTCGATATACCCCCCGGAAACCGGGACGGTCAACGCTTCCAGGTTGGGAAAGTTTTCGTTCATCAGGGCATCGACTTCAGCACCCGCTGCATCATCATAAACAGTAATTGCCAATCGATCTCCGGATTGGCGCTCAATGCGTTTAAAGATAATATCCTTCTCACGCAACTGACTTTCGGCCTGGTCGATAAGCCCGTCAACACGACTTTCTACCGCCTTGTCAACGTCGACACCAAGCACCAGGTGCATCCCCCCCTGAAGGTCGAGACCAAGACGAATCGGGTCAAATAACTTTGTCCAGAAACCTGGCAGTGAAGCACCGACAAATGTTGGGGCCAACGACACGAGTGAAAGGAGCAGGCAGAAAAAAATCAGCAGTCCGCGCCATTTAGTGTTGGTAGACATGACAAAAATAACTCCTTACCGAGACCTTGAGTCAATTGCGTAGCGGTTCTACGTAAACCGCATACATTAATTCGAACATAACCGTCGGAGCACAGTTCGCAGACGGATTGGCGCAACCAAACTAGTGGCTGACCGTCATGACCGAGGCGCGATTAACTTTAATTTTGACACCTGCTGCAATTTCTACACTGATGATGTCATCCTGAACCGCCGCAATTCGTCCATGAATCCCCCCGGCAGTAACAATCTGATCGCCGATTTTCAAAGCCTCAACCATTTCCTTGTGCTGTTTTGCCCGTTTTTGTTGTGGACGAATCAGCAGGAAATAGAAGATCGCAAACATGACGACCAGCATGATGATACCCTCATACCCGCCACCACTTTTCTGCGCTGCGTTGTTCGCCATAGCATAAGCGTTGTTAACCATTGGGTTTCCTCCTTGTTGACGCAATAAGTGAAATATTTGTTCTTAATTAGGCCGGCAACGACAGTCCGCGCAGGCGGTAAAAATCATAACGATATTTTTGAAAGCAGCCGTTATCAATCGCGTCACGGGCGCCTTTCATCAGATTGAGATAATAATACAGATTATGTTGCGTATTCAACATTGAAGCAAGAATTTCATTCCCCTGATAGAGGTGCCGCAAATAAGCCCGGCTATAGTTACGACAAACATAACAATCACAAGCGGGATCGATCGGCGCGGGATCATCGTGATAACGCGCCTGCTTGATGCTGATCTTGCCGAAGGTGGTGAACAGCACACCGTTCCGCGCGTTGCGGGTCGGCATGACACAATCGAACATATCAACCCCCCGCGCAACCGCTTCGATCAGGTTTTCCGGCGTGCCGACCCCCATCAGGTATCGCGGCCTGTCGACCGGCAGATGAGGCAAGGTCGACTCAAGCACTTCATACATCAACTCCGCTTTCTCGCCAACCGATAACCCCCCGATGGCATACCCGTCAAAACCGATGTCGAGGAGATCCAACACGCTGCGTTGCCGCAGATCACGGTACATTCCCCCCTGGACAATACCAAAAAGTGCTGCCCCGTCATCACGAAAATGAGCATCTTTACTGCGTCGTGCCCAGCGCGACGACAAAGCGGTTGATGCCTCAACATACGCGCGTTCCGAGGGATAAGGAATACACTCATCGAAGGCCATGACAATATCAGCATCAAGCGCGCGCTGAACCGCCATCGATAGTTCGGGCGTCAAAAGATGCGGCGAACCGTCGATATGCGATTGAAAGCGCACCCCTTCCTCATCAATCTTGCGCAACTGCCCAAGACTGAAAACCTGAAAACCACCACTGTCGGTGAGGATCGGGCGGTCCCAATGCATAAATTTATGCAGTCCGCCCAACGACTCAATCAGCTTGTGCCCAGGGCGCATATACAGATGATAGGTGTTGGCCAGAATAATTTCGGCATCAAGTTCAACCAGGGTTTCAGGAAAAACAGCCTTCACTGTTGCCTGGGTCCCGACCGGCATAAAGACAGGCGTCTCGATTGTCCCGCGTCGCGTCTGAAGACACCCGCGTCGCGCACCGCCGGAAACGTCGCGGCGCAATGTAAAGCTGAAAGAACTCAAAAAATCCTGACCTTAAACGATCAACATGCAGTCACCATAGCTGAAAAATCTGAACTTTTCGGCGATAGCCTGCTGATATGCAGCCATGATGCGCTCATGACCGACAAAGGCGGCGACCATCATAAGCAGGGTCGAACCGGGCAAATGAAAATTTGTGATCAGCGCATCGATCACCTGAAAATGAAAACCGGGTCGAATAAACAGGCGACTTTCGCCGGGTCCTGGAATCACCTGTCCCGCATCGTCAGCCGCTGTTTCAAGTGTGCGCGTTGTCGTTGTTCCCAGGGCGACAACGCGGCGTCCCTCCTGACGGGCACGGTTGACTTCTGCAGCTGTCGCCGCCGGGACGTGATACTCCTCGGCATGCATCCGATGCTGGTCAATATGCTCGACCCGCACCGGCAGAAACGTGCCTAATCCAACATGCAAAGTTACTGGACACACCACCACCCCCTTGTCCCGTAACTGGTCGAGAAGAGCGGGAGTAACATGCAACCCGGCAGTCGGTGCGGCCACGGCACCCGGTTGCGCAGCAAAAACAGTTTGATATCGTTCGCGATCAAGTGGCTCGTCTTCACGCAGGATGTATGGTGGCAACGGGATCCGGCCAAGCCGTTCAAGCTGCTCGCGAAAATCGCCATGACTATTGAAACGCAAATAACGATACGGTTCCTCACCCTGGTCAAGAACCGTCGCTGTCAACTGCTCACCAAAATCGATCTGCATCCCCGGACGCGGTGCTTTGGAAGATTTTGTCAGGCAAGACCAAATTTCGTCATCGCCGACACGCCGACGCACCAGCAACACCTCGATCTTGCCCCCCGACTCTTTACGCCCTAACAGCCGTGCGGGGATAACCTGGGTATCGTTATAAACCAGAACATCCCCAGATTGGAAATGATCAATGATTTCGGTAAATAATGTGCAGCGCGGCAAGCCGCCGGTGCGCGCCAGAACCATTAACCGTGCGTCCTCACGACTTGGCGGAGGGTACTGGGCAATTAACGATTCAGGCAGTTCAAAACTATATTTATCCAGGCGCATCTACCTAAAATTCTCCACCTTCAAATCGCCCGAAAAACGGCCTAACTCAAACACAGATAAGGGATATTGTCAAATCATTTAAGCCCTTTACAAGGTTGCAAAACGAACCAGTAAAAGGCCAGCCAACATCGTCAGCAATCCCCAAATGCGCAGCGCGCGCGACGAACTGAGCAACAACTGTCGTTGCATTTTTTGCATCGCGGCGGGAGACAAGAACCACGGAGCACCTTCAATGATCAGCACCACCCCCGCGACACATAATATAAACTTCATTAAAGTTGCCTGAAAACAATAAGTTACATGAAAAATATAATAAAGTTGTTGGCAAACTTATTGCAGAACTCAATCAACTGTTCCACACAAAACAAAAGCTCCTGCGACGGAGTGCGACATATTAATTGGTCATGGATCGACTGTCAAGCACCGACACTTGTATAGCGGGCATTTACCTCGACACATTGCTCTTTTTTTAAATTAAAAAACGCGCTGCTGTCAAAAGGGACCTTGCAGTATAGCGGCAAATGACCATTTAACAACGCGATTCCACAGCGGATCACGACTCCGCCTGACAGCGGGACAACACTTAAGAGCACTTACCACTCACAATGAATTCATTAAAATTTAAATTTATCGGTCTGACCACGATTATTGTCATCTTCGCGGTCAGCCTGACAGTCTGGCAGAACCTGCGCACGCAAGATGCGATGCTCAGCAAGGTTGCCGCACAGAACTGTAAAATCCTCGGCGAAACCATCCGCAGCAGCATCATCAATAGCATGGCGGCGGGTAAAAATGACGAAGTATCCAAGATTTTCGACAATATCAAAAGCGAAGAAACGATTCTAAATGTCAGAATCTTTGATGAATCGGGAAAAATCCTGATCTCCGCTGTCCGTTCCGAGATCGGCGATCTGGTTCCGGCAAGTGATCTGTTTGCGTTTCGATCCAACCGCTTTTCATTCTATACCGATCACCAGGATAGTGGTCTCTATCGATCTGTCTTGCCCATCAACAATGCCCCGGCCTGTTATAGTTGTCATAATGCTGCCCAAAAGGTTCTTGGAATTCTGAATGTTCACTACTCCGTGGACGACATTAAAATTCTCCAGAATAACAGTCGTCGCGCCACAATCATGTCATCAATCGGTATGATCGTGGTGTTGGTCCTGTCCATTACCTTGTTTATCCTTTTTTATGTGGACTATCCTGTCCGCAAACTGATCAGCGCCATGACCCACCTCGAACAGGGTGATTTTGAAAACGCTACCGCCGAAATTGACAATTCCAAGGAAATGTCGCTGCTCAGCAGCAAGTTTAACCAGATGGTGAAACACTTAAAAAATCAGCTCGACACGGTTGTCAATCACGAACGTGAACTGGCCGCCAGCAAAGAGAAACTCATGTACCACGATGAAATTCACAACATGAACAACACCCTGGAGGAACGGCTTAAAGAGATTGAATATCTGAACATTACGCTGGAAGAGCGCATTGAAGAAATTGAAGAGGCGAACTTCAAGATCGCCGATTTGGCCAGTGAACTTGAAGACAAAAACACCTTTCTCGAAAACGCGGTTGCGCGCCTGTCAGCGCTACACAGAATGGGGCTGGCGGTTAACTCCACGATGAATCTGGAGGAACTTTTTTCGCTCCTTATTCATAATGCCTGTACAACACTGAAAGGGCGCTTTGCCCACATTCTGATCCTCTCCGAAGATAAAAAGACTCTTATTCCGAAAGGATCCGTCGGTTTTCCTGATCACCTTGATTTATCCAAAGAGATTCCGTTTAGAGCCGGTGGCGTCGTTCATTGGGTCGTTGCCCACAAAAAACCGATACTGATCAAAAATATCGATGAAGCACAAGAATTCAACAAACTCAGTCTGCTTGGTTTTGTGCGTAAGACGGTGATCAGCGCACCGCTGGTAATCAATGATGAAGTCATCGGTGCAATTTCAATCTCGAATCGACATGACGACAATTGCTTCAACGAAAGCGACCTGGAGTTGCTGGTCACGATTGCCACACAAGCCAGTGTCGCAATCAAGAATGCTCGACTTTATGAACAGCAGCAGGCGTCCTATCTCAGTACTATGCAGGCGTTGGTTTCAGCGGTGGAAGCCAGCGATGAATATACCCGTGGTCATTCTGAACGTGTCACCCGCTACAGCCTGGCACTGGGACAAAAGATTGGGCTCTCCAATGAAAGCCTGCACCGCCTCGAACAAGCGGCGGTGCTTCACGATATTGGAAAAATCGGTATTGATGCCGCATTATTACACAAAAAGGGCACGCTTACGGATGACGATATTTACGTTTTGCGTCAGCATCCGTCGATCGGTGTCAAAATCCTTAAACCTATCGATTTTCTCACCGACATTCGTGAAATCATTGCACAGCATCATGAACAATACGATGGTAACGGCTACCCAAATCGGCTCGAAGGAGAAGAAATTCTCATTGAAGCACGTATTCTTGCTGTCGCTGATACCTACGATGCAATGACTTCTGACCGCCCCTATCGTGATGCGTTATCCCACGAGGTTACCATTGAGGAGATAGAAGCCAATGCCGGACGACAATTCGATCCGCAGATTGCCCGGGCCTTTATCGAAATGTGTCAGCAGGACGCCATTTTCTTATAAACCATGAACATCCTTCCCGTCAGCCAGCTACGTCGCCGCAATCGACTGCGTAACAAAATGCTTCTGCCATTTTTTTTCTCAATCATCCTTTTTGGCGCCGCTGCGACAATCGGTTCTATTGGTTTTATTCGCGCGGTGATCGAAAAATCAATTGATGAACGACTGTATGCAACCCATGAAATCCTTTACCGGGAAATCAAGTCGCTTGAAATAAAACTGAGTGAATATGCAAAACAACTTCTCTTCATTACCAACGCTGTTTCATCCCCATTGAACGACAACGAAAACACCACCTCGCTGCTCCTTGAGAGTTTTTTTGCAACGCTGGGAAATGACCATATATTCGTTGCCTCTTTTCCGGGAAACGCCGGTGATTATCTCTATTATGAGCCAATTCAGGAACTTTTTGCACAAACGCTACAAGTCGGTCAGCCAAAATTTCGCTACCTCAGTCAACCCGGGACTGTTCCTACGCTCGCAATCGCCTCCCCCTTCCCTGAACGTGACAACAATCGTATCGGTATCTATTTTCTCCAAACGCCAATGGATAAAAGTTTTTTGACACGGCTGAGCCCAAATTCGACTTATCATATTACGTTGCTGTCAGCCACCGGGGTGCCGATCATCAGCAACAGTGACGACATCTCGCTCCCGCTGCTGAATGCCGCACAGTTGTCCGCTATCCAGCGAGGGGAGCACTTGTATCTAAGCTCTGGATCGCTGTTTTTAAGCCGCCACTTGTTTCATGCCGTGCCGCTGGGGACAAATGACAAGCTGATCCTGGCAACATCGGCCAAACTCAATGAGCTTGGCGTCATTATCGAGACGATTGCACTGCGTTCCATCTTGACCCTTCTGGCGGCCTTGATTGTCGGAGGATATGTCTTTATCCGCATGCTCAACAAATTGATGCAACCGATAAACAGTCTGTTGATTGCAACCGATGAAGTTCGCAGAGGGAATCTGGATTATCGCATTGACAATATTTCGGTTAACGAATTCGGGTTATTGGCGACCTCCTTCAATGACATGACGATAGACCTCAAGCATCTTTATGAAGAAAGAATGCAGCGTCAAAATGAACTTGCTGTTGCCAATGAAAAATTGAACCATCAGAAAACTATTGCTCAAAAAAATTATGAAATTGAAAAAGCCAATCACTTACTGCAGGAACATATCACTGAGCTAACAGCACTCTTTCAATTAAACCAGGCGATGATTACAACCATCGACACCAAGGAACTTTTTGAAAGAATCGTCGAGACCCTGCACGCGACCCTCAATTGTGACATGGTTGTTATTTTCTCCTACCGTGACGAAGACAATTGCCTGAAAATTGTCAGCAGCAGCGGCATTGATCGTGAACTTCTTGACGGCGTCACAATGAAACTTGACGAAGGAATTACCGGGCTCACGGCTCGCAAACAAAAGCTTGTTTACATCAAGGATATGAACGTGGAGAAGAAAAATCTTAACTATAAAGGCAAGTTGAAAGCACACGGTTCCTTGGTATCGGTGCCACTGTGTGTAAAAATGCGCACCTATGGTGTAATTAATTTACATAAAAACAGAACTGATGGTTTTCTTGACAATGAATTTAAATTGATTCAGGCTGCAGCCAACCAGGCTGCAATGGCGCTGGAAAATGCACTGCTTTATGAACAAACGAAAAATTTATCCTATACCGACGAACTGACACAACTCGCCAACCGGCGCTATTTTTTCGAAGTGAGTAAACGAGAAATGGCCCAGTCAATTCGTTTTAATTCTCCACTCTCACTGGCCATGATTGACATTGATCATTTCAAGAGGCTGAACGACACACATGGTCACTTGATGGGCGACCGCGTATTGAAAAAAGTGGCGCAACTGCTTAATGAGCATACACGGGAAGCTGATATCGTCGGTCGTTATGGTGGCGAGGAATTTATCGTTCTGATGCCTCACACGGATCTTGACGGGGCGACAAATCTGGCGGAAAAGATCAGGAAGCTTATCAGTTGCGAGTCTTTTGAATCACTAGAACAGGACCAACCTGAAAAGAGTCTCACCCTGTCCATTGGAGTGACCATCTTTGCACCAGGCGATGATGATAATATACAACAATTCATCGATCGCGCCGACCGAGCACTGTACCTGGCAAAATGTAACGGCAGAAATCGTTGCGAAACGCTTACGATCGACACAGATCACAACACCCCGAACCGATCAAACGTCAAAACTTAACCAGAAACAGCAGTGGCGAAACAAATCGTTGTTTCGCCACTGCTGTCTGAGCCTGGATACGATTTCATGTTATGGATAAATCGCTACAGCCTCAAGTCCGGTTGACTCACTGAAGCCTGCCATCAAATTCAAATTCTGTACGGCCTGACCGGCAGCCCCTTTCACCAGGTTATCGATTACAGAAACAACGATCACCCGCCCCGTCCGTTGATCCGCGACGACCCCAATGTCACAGAAATTACTCCCGCGCACCTGATGAATATTGGGGGTCACATCAACCGCGCAAATGCGGACAAATTTTTCGTCAGCGTAATAGTGAAGAAAAATATCTCTCAGTTCAGCAGTCAGCAGTTTGCGGTCAAGCGAAGCATAAGCCGTTGTCAAAATCCCCCGGTTCAGCGGCAACAAGTGGGGCGTAAAACTGATTTTTACATCTTGACCAGCGAGACCGGACAGCGTTTGTTCAATTTCCGGTGTATGGCGATGAGCGGCAATACCGTACGCCTTGAACCCCTCGTTGACTTCACAGTAAAGACTTTCGGTTTTCGCGCCCCGCCCTGCCCCGCTGGCTCCCGATTTACTGTCGATAATAATTGAATTGAGGTCGATCAGTCCATTGGCAATCAGTGGCGCGAGCGCCAAAGCGGCACTGGTAGGATAACAACCGGGATTGGCTACCAGTCGAGCTGGCGAAATATCCTTGCGAAAAAGTTCCGGCAAGCCATAAACGGCTTCTTCGAGAAGGCCAGGACTGGTATGCTTTTGATACCACTGTTCGTACACCGTCTGATCGCGTAGCCGGTAATCAGCGGAAAGATCAATTACCTTCATCCCCTTATCCAGCAGCTCGGGAACGACTTGCATGGCGTTTTTGTGTGGCAAGGCAACAAACGCCACGTCTGCAACCGCGGCTATCATCTCCGTGTCGATTGGTTTGCAAACCAGTGAAAAACAGCCTCCCAGCGATGGAAATACTTCTGCGATTGGTGCCCCGACGTATTGACGCGATGTAACGCAGGTCACCTCAACCAGCGGATGAGAATACAGCAACCTCAACAACTCAACGCCGGTATATCCACTTGCGCCAACAACGGCAACCTTCAGCACAATATGACTCCTGCATGAATAATGAAATTAAACGTACAAAGGGAAGCCCGCAAGCTTCCCTTGGTACAACAACAGTGTGTTTTCGAATTGAACGATTAACGCTTCGAGAACTGGAAACTGCGGCGTGCTGCGGCCAAACCGTATTTCTTACGTTCCTTGATACGGCTGTCACGGGTAATAAACCCGGCTTTTTTGAGAACTGCACGCAATTCAGGGTCAGCCTCAAGCAACGCCTTGGTTATTCCGTGTTTGATCGCGCCGGCCTGACCGGAAGGGCCACCTCCCTTGACATTGACAGAAATATCGAATTTGCCGACATTGTCAGTCAATTCAAGTGGCTGGCGAATGACCATCTTCGACGTTTCACGCCCGAAAAAGTCATCGATAGAAAGTTTATTTACAGTAATGCTACCGGTACCAGGCTGCATCCAGACACGCGCCACGGACGTCTTTCTTTTACCGGTCGCATAGTATCTTTGTTCTGCCATCGAAGTCTCCTAGAACTAATCTTGCAGTTTGAAAGGTTGCGGTTGCTGGGCAGCATGAGGGTGATCTGTCCCGACATAAACCTTCAGTTTTTTAAACATTTGCCGACCCAGTTTGTTTTTTGGCAGCATACCCTTTACCGCCTTTTTAATCAACTCTTCCGGCTTTTTCGCCAAAAGTTTTCCGGCATTGATCGACTTGATTCCACCGGGGAAACCGCTGTGATGATAATACATCTTGTCATTCAGTTTGTTGCCAGTCAGTTTGACCTTGTCGGCATTCAAAACGATGACAAAATCACCGGTGTCAACGTGCGGAGTATAGATCGGCTTATGCTTACCACGCAAAACCGTCGCGATCTGTGACGCGGCGCGCCCCAGTACAATCTCCTCGGCATCGATAACATACCAGCTTCTGACAACGTCTGTTTTCTTCGCTGATTGTGTACTCATGAAATCCTCTTTCTATCGTGAATTCTGTAAGTTTAACGGGGCTCACAGAAGCTCATATGAATATACAAAAGTCGTTGGGATGTCAAGCTTTATTGTGTATATTATTCAACCATTGATGTACTCGCAAAAAAGAATTAGATGGCTAAGCAAAAAGTTTGTCCTCCAAGGCTTGGTGGGTTTTCAGGGGCGAAGGCCTACATCAGGTAGGTCGAGGTCCTGAAAAAGCAGCGTAACGCCGGAGGGCGGACTTTTTTGCGACGCCATCAACCATGACATCTTTACTGATATTCTATCGCCATGAGACATAAACCATGAGCTGGAGCGGTAAAAGCGGTGCGTTCACTTCTATCGGCAAAGAGCTCTGTCACTGCTGTAACCGGACGTTTGCCTGCTCCGATTTCTGCCAAAGTTCCGACCATCATGCGCACCATATTTCTTAAGAAACCCGACCCGCGAACATCAATAAAAATAAATTCATTATGCGCGGAGATGGCTACGGAATAGACGGTTCTTCGTGTCGTCCGGGCAGTACAACCACTGGTGCGAAATGCACTGAAATCGTGTTCTCCGACAAAATCTTCCGCGGCCTGGCGCATGTTGTACAAATCCAGCTGGGAACGCATAAACCACGCCTGACGATGATTTAACGGTGAACGCACGGTACGGGTCATGATTGTGTAGCGATACCATTTACCGCAGGCATCATAACGGGCGTGAAAATCGTTGGCAACTGAACGTGCCGCAGTAATCGCTATAGTCGACGGCAGCAGGGTATTAACCCCTTCACGGTACGCTGCGATGGGGAGGTTAGTGGATGTTTCAAAGTGGGCAACCATCCCCCGAGCATGAACTCCGGCATCAGTACGACTGGCAGAGATTAAACGAACCGGTTCACCGAGTCGTTCAGCAAGTGCGGTTTCGACTGACTCCTGGACAGATAAACCATTTGGTTGATATTGCCAGCCGACAAAATCGGTGCCATCATACTCGATAGTCAGACATATCTTTCTCATGACAATGCCCAATAAACCAGGCAGAGCACACCCCCTGCTGTACTTGTCAATAAAACCTGGCCACCCTTTAGCGGCGGGATTGCAGGCAACTGGACAAGCGCTTCGATTGACGGGTCATGCGTTGCCAAACCGATGGCCAAGCGGTCGGCCTGTTCAATCAGACGAAATACCAACGGCGGAATCAGCTGGCGCAGCAGCTCAATACACGCCACTAATGATCCATATCGGAAAGATGTGTCACTGGTCCGGAGCTCATTAATCGCCAGACGGGTTTCGCTACACAACAAGGGGAAAAAATGAAACATCATCATCAACAGCGCGGCAGTCTCATCGACCGGGAAGCGTAAACGCTCCAACGGCCGGAGCAAGCGTGAAAATGCCGCCGCCAGCTGACGTGGCAGCGTCGTTAATGTCACCAGCAATGAACAAAGCACAACCAGCATCACCTGCGTATCAACCAGCAGTCCATGCAGCAAGCCATCGTAAGATAGCCAACTGGTGCCAAAGAGAGTTCGTCCGGG
Organism: Desulfuromonadaceae bacterium; assembly: GCA_019429445.1. NCBI lineage: Bacteria > Pseudomonadati > Thermodesulfobacteriota > Desulfuromonadia > Desulfuromonadales > Desulfuromonadaceae > Desulfuromonadaceae bacterium. Next base: position 7,352 of record JAHYIW010000014.1, on the reverse strand, counting down.
GGAAAATAACAGATGCAGTGCCAGGGAAAACAGCAATAGCCAGCGTAACACCCATATACCACGCCACCAAAAACGCAATTCAACCCCTGAAATGGCAACCAGCAACAAGATCACTCCCGCCGGTGCTACAAGAAGAAGAAAAGAGGTTGATGAAAAGACCAGGACGATAAGCAGTGGCAAACAGAGTAACTTCAACCGGGGATCACACCGGTGCAGCCAGGAATTTCCCGCTCGATACTGCCCTAAGGTTAAATCTTCAAATAATGCCATCGTTCTCTAATGTTGAAGGGGACCGCAAGCGGTCCCCTTCAATGCAATACCAGACGGAACGCTGATCAGCATCAACATTCAGCCCGACAACCAGGAAACATTCAGATCCGCTCAATAATCGCGTCCCCCATGCCGACCGTATTCACCTTGATCTCCCCGGCACCATTGCGAAAAATATCAGCGGTGCGAATTCCATCGTTGAGGGTCTTCTCGACAGCGGCATCAATTGCAGTGGCCGCATCAATCATGTCGAAGGAGTAGCGTAACATCATTGATGCGGACAGAATCTGCGCAATCGGATTCGCAATCCCCTGACCAGCGATGTCAGGAGCACTGCCGCCAGACGGTTCGTACATCCCGAAGCGACTCCCGGCAATAGAAGCTGACGGCAACATGCCGAGCGAACCGGTCAACATCGCCGCTTCGTCGGAAATGATGTCACCAAACATGTTGCCACACAACATGACATCAAACTGTTTCGGCCAGCGGCATAACTGCATCGCAGCATTATCAACATACATGTGACTGAGCGCCACATCGGGATATTCCCTGGCAACGCGCTCGACTACTTCGCGCCAGAGAACTGAAGTGGAAAGTACATTTGCCTTATCGATTGAGCACACCTTATGACTGCGTTTGCGCGCCGCCTGAAAAGCAACGTGACTGATCCGTTCGACCTCAGCGTCTGAGTACCTCATGGTATCAAAACCGCTCCTTGCCGCGCCTTCGCCTTCAATCCCCTTGGGCGTGGCAAAGTAAATCCCCCCTGTCAACTCGCGAACAACCAGGATATCGAATCCACCGTCGATGACCTCTTCCTTGAGACTCGAATTAGCTGTCAGCGCGGGAAAGATGACTGCCGGGCGTAAATTGCAAAAAAGACCAAAAATCTTGCGCAACGGCAAGAGCGCTCCACGCTCAGGTTGTTCTTCAGGGGGTAAGCTCTCCCACCGCGGACCACCGACAGAACCAAACAGGATGGCATCAGAAGCCTTGCAGATATCGACGGTTGAAGCAGGCAGAGCCTTTCCTTCAAGATCAATCCCCGCTCCGCCGACATTTGCATGGGTAAAGTCAAACTTGACTGCAAACTTCTTTTCAACAGCAACGAGAACCTTCAGCGCCTCAGCCATCACCTCAGGTCCAATTCCATCCCCTGGAAGAACTGCTATTTTAAATGATTGGGACATAACCATCTCCTGTGAAAATAGAATTATATGAAAACCGGTACAGAAACAGCAGGCACTATAAGAAGGAACAGGTAGATTTGTCAAATCTTTTCAATGGGAGATAAAAAGAGGTATTGAACTTGAGATAAATATGGGCGTTCAGAATCAAACCGGGTAAAGTCGATAGCTACTTCCGGCGCGTTCGCGGCGTAGCAGCCCATCATGTGCCATACCACGCAATATCTTCTGCAAATTATCGCGATCAATCTCAGAAAAATGGGCGTAAACTTCTTTTTGCGAACAACCGGGCAGTGACGCCACAAACATCATAATACGCCTCTTTTGCGAATCCTCGTCATTCACAACATCCCTGTTTGGCACAGAGGGGGTAACGGGCTTTTCACTGCGCCGAATCTCTTTGTCTTGTGCAATCTCGGCGAAGATCTCACCTTCGATGCGGCGTAATTGCCGATACAACCCAAAACACCCCGCAACCACTAACCATAAGAGTATCCAACCCATCAGCGTAAACCTCCGGCCTAATCTTCTGAACGATTCTCGTCCACGGCTTTAAACCACAGATCGAACCAGGTACGATGATCCTTTGCCGCCAGGAGCTGCAAGTCCTTCGGACCAAGCCACACTCCGCCACAAGAAACACATTTGTCCAGCGGTACACCACGAAAGGTCATTGCTTTAATCACATCCCCACACTTGGGACAGCGGTTTTTACAAAAGTCGGCAATGACTGCATTGCGTTTCTCGCTACGCATGCGTTCAATAAGTTCTTTTTCATGTTTGTAAAAATACTCGTTTTCCAAAGCTTTTTTACGTTCATCCCAAGCATCGTTCATAACGGAACCTCCTTAAATCATTGCATTTTGTAGATTATAGCGAAAATTTTACAACTGACAAGTTAACCTGAAAAATTAAGTTTAAAACGACCTGCCCCCCAGGCAGCATTCTTGCCAACATTAAATAATTCCCCCAGGCGCAATACCCACAATAAATCATTCAAGGGAGAACCACTACAGGTCAAGCTGCCCATAAACCCGCCGAGGTCGCGGTTTTTCTCGCGTGCGGCAAATAATTTCCAGTCTTTCCAGAGCAAACGATTATCCTCCACCCGCACTTGCGCAGCAACATCGAGAAGGCTATTAATATCATGTATTTCAATAAAGCAGTAAGCAGACAACTGACTGCCTACACGGCGCAGTATAAAGGGGAAAAGGGTCTTGAATGTCGGGCGAAAGAGTGGCTTCCCTCCTGAAACCAGACGTGCCGGGGTGATAAATTCAAACGTTAAGGCGTCTAACCTTTGCGCTTCAAACCACCAGCTGAAAGGGTCGACCAGAAACTCCAGCTTGTCCCACGGCTGACCTTCAGCCCATACCGGTGAGGCCGTCCCGTCAGGGCGCAATGAATCAACCGCGATCAGCTCATAACGCCCTCCCCCTTTGTGTAATCCAATCTCGCCAAGACGCGCAAGTACGCGTAGCAACGATTGCGCCTCCGTTATCGCGTTGCCCAGCAACAAAAAACCAAGTTGCAATTGATCACCGGCAACATAATCCCCGACCATCTCAGGATCAATTTCAAGGACCAGCGGGGGGGATGGTTTCTGAAAACGCCGGATGGCTGCGGGGTCAGTTCCAAGATGAGGAGTCAGCAAGTGCGTAAAGTCACCTCCAAACTGCTTGTCGAGGGAGCGAGCGGCGTCAAGAAGTTCGCGACGCAGTGACAACAGGTCAGCAAGGGTCAGCTCGATATCCTCCTCGAATTCGAGAGTGATGTGCAGACGCATGAATTCGACGGAATTGAGGTAATCAGGGAGTTGTGAAGGCATAGGGGGATTTTGACTTATCTGAACGGGGATGACAAGCGATTCTTAATAGCTCAGAAGTCACCTCCCCGTAGCATCTAAATGAATGCAAAAAGGGTGGCCCGGACGGGCCACCCTTTAATGCTGCGATGGAACTTAATATTACTTGACCAGCGCCTTGATATATTCACGATTGAGCTTCGCGATGAACTTGACATCGATCCCTTTCGGACAGGATGCCTGACACTCATAGTGATTGGTGCAATTGCCGAATCCCTGCGCTTTGAGTTCAGCCGTCATCGACTTAACACGTTGCACAGCCTCAACCTTGCCTTGCGGCTGAACCGCCAGTTGAGCAACCTTTGCACTGGTGAAAAGCATAGCAGAGCTATTGGGACAACCAGCCACACAGGCACCACAACCGATACATTCAGCAGCATCCATGGCATAGTCGGCAATCGGCTTACCAATCGGGTGGGTGTTTGCGTCTGGAGTTCCACCGGTACGGCAAGAGACGTAACCGCCAGCTTGTATAATAGAGTCCAGAGCAGAACGGTCAACGATCAAGTCCTTGACCAATGGGAAGGCACGGGCACGCCAAGGTTCGATGAAGATTTCATCACCATCTTTGAAGCGACGCATATGCAATTGACAAACGGTGGTCTCTTCATGGGGTCCATGAGGACGACCATTAATAACCTGTGAACACATCCCACAGATACCCTCGCGGCAATCATGATCGAAAGCAACTGGTTCCTTACCATCCTTAATCAGATTTTCATTCAAGACGTCAAGCATCTCGAGGAAAGATTGGTCGGTGTCAATCCCAGTCACATTATAGATTTCAAGCTTGCCATTATCTTTAGGCCCTTTTTGGCGCCATATGTGTAATGTAAGATCCATTATTTGTAGCTCCTCTGGGCAAGATGAATATTTTCAAACTGCAAAGGCTCTTTATGAAGTTCAGGGGCCTTGTCGTTGCCTTTGTATTCCCAGGCACCAACATACGTAAAGTTCTCATCATCGCGCATCGCTTCGCCCTCAGCAGTCTGGCTCTCAAGACGGAAGTGACCGCCACAGGACTCCTCACGGTGTAGGGCATCAGCCGCAAGGATTTCACCGAATTCGAGAAAATCGGCAACACGACCAGCATTTTCAAGCTGCTGATTGAGTTCATTGGCGGAGCCCGTAACTTTAACATTCTGCCAGAACTCTTCACGCAATTTGGGAATTTCGGAGAGCGCCTTGTTAAGGCTTTCTTTAGAACGACCCATCCCAACGTTGTCCCACATGATTTTACCGAGGTCACGGTGAAACTCAAGGACAGTCTTCTTGCCGTTGATGTTCAAGAGCTTCTGAGTCTGAGCATTAACCTGATCGATCGACTCTTTGAATGCCGCGTGGTCCGACGTGATTTCACCAGGCTTAACAGTCGCCATATAACCGGCAATGGTGTAAGGAATAACGAAATAGCCATCAGACAAACCCTGCATCAGTGCCGAAGCGCCGAGACGGTTGGCACCGTGGACAGAGAAATTGGCTTCACCAAGGACGAAGAGACCAGGGATATTGCTCTGCAGATTGTAATCAACCCACAAGCCGCCCATCGCGTAGTGCGGCGCCGGATAGATCCGCATCGGTTGTTTGTAGGCATTTTCGTCAGTAATTTTTTCATACATATCAAAGAGATTGCCATAACGCTCTTTGATTGTCTTCTCACCAACGCGCTGGATAGCATCACGGTAATCAAGGAAGACCGCCAGACCAGTTGTCCCTACGCCACGATTCGCATCGGTCATCAGTTTGGCGTTACGTGAGGCAACGTCCCGCGGCACCAGGTTGCCGAATGCCGGATATTTATTTTCCAGATAATAGTCGCGCTCATTTTCCGGGATTTCATTGCCCGGGCGTTTATCTCCAGCCTTTTTCGGAACCCAGATACGACCGTCATTCCGGAGAGATTCTGACATCAGAGTCAGCTTGGACTGATGCTCACCTGCGACAGGAATACAAGTCGGGTGGATTTGGGTATAGCAGGGGTTGGCGAAGTAAGCACCCTTTTTGGCAGCTTTCCAGCTCGCGGTAACCGAACTCCCCATGGCGTTGGTTGACAGATAGAAGACATTCATATAGCCACCAGTTGCCAGACAGACAGCATCAGCCCAATGAGATTCCATCTCACCAGTAACCAGGTTGCGTACGGTAATCCCCCTAGCAACGCCATCAACCACAACGAGATCAAGCATTTCACGACGGGTATACATCTTCACCGTACCAGCTTTGATCTGGCGGGATAGAGCAGAATAAGCGCCAAGCAGAAGCTGTTGACCGGTTTGACCGCGAGCATAAAAGGTTCGCGAAACCTGAGCACCGCCGAAGGAGCGGGTATCAAGATAACCGGCATAATCGCGGGCAAAAGGAACACCCTGCGCAACACACTGGTCAATAATGTTGTTGGACACCTGAGACAGACGCCAAACGTCCGCTTCACGGGCGCGGAAGTCGCCGCCCTTTATGGTGTCATAAAAGAGCCGACGCACACTGTCGGCATCATTCGGGTAGTTTTTAGCCGCGTTGATACCGCCCTGAGCAGCAATCGAGTGGGCACGACGCGGACTATCCTGATAACAGAAGCAGTCAACGTTATAGCCAAGCTCACCCAGCGTCGCAGCGCCAGCGCCACCGGCTAAGCCGGAACCGACCATAATGATTTTGTACTTGCGTTTATTCGCCGGGTTAACAAGTTTGGTATCAAAACGATAACGGTCCCAGGAAGTTTCAATTGGACCAGTAGGTGCTTTTCCATCGAGTATCACTGTTATACCCCCTAAATCTTTACGATGCCAGCAATGATGAGAATCGGAATCGAAATATAGCCCAGCAGCAAAACGAAAGCCAGGCCCTTGCCTGCGAGCGTAACCACCGGAAGACTCTTGTTATTATTCAGACCCACAGTTTGCAGAATGCTCTGGACACCGTGGCTCAGGTGCAGAAAAAGCACAATCATCGCAACGACGTACAAAACCATGGTAAACGTCTGTTTAAAGCCGTTAACCACCATGCCGAACACGTCAGGACGATTAATTGCGTCCATATTCTGCCGCGCAGCAAATTCCACATCAGTAATCTGCACGGTAAAGTGCAACAAGTGATAAATGATGAATGCCAACAGCGCAACACCGGTATAAATCATCGTCCGACTGCTGAAGGTCGCGCGACGATACTCTTGAGACGCGTACCCGACCGGTGTAGCAGCGCTGTTTTCCAGCGTCAATGAAACACCAAACCAGATGTGCACCACGATAAGGCCCAACATGACCAGGCGAAATACCCAGACAATCGGACCGAGGCTGCGGAGATGCTCAGCATATGAGTTGATCCCGTCGGGACCAAGAAACACTGAGCTGTTCCCCAGTAAATGGACGATGACGAAACCAAGCAACAATGCCCCGGTTACCGCCATCAACAGCTTTCTGCCTACCGAATTTTCTGTCAGTTGCATGTTTTTTCCCTCATCAAGAATTAGAGAACCGCATCATACGGAAACTCCGACTGTACCCTGACGTCCAACAGACCATGTGTCGTTGTGCCTACGGGAAACGACACGCTCTCTCTGGTGGCCCGCACCACTCTCCATTAAATTTTATTCGTTTGTGATTTCTTATTGACGAAAACGGAAGCCGAAAACAGCCACATAATCCAACGAGAAAACGATAAGGATTATCTACCACCTGAAAACCGCAACTGTCAACTTAAATTTGTACACAGTATACGCTTTTCAAACATCGTTAAAAACACACTGAAAGCGTTGAAAAATGAATAGTTGACAGGTCATAAATGGTTTCAAAAAAGACCTTGCTCGCATTAAAACAAAACGGCACAGCAGGCAGAATCCATGCTCTGCAAAGGATAGCTTTACTAGTAGCGCTTAATTTTAATCTGCAATTTTGATGATCAAAACGTATGGCTCTCTTTCAGATCGTGTGGGTAGCAGTAGTTCATTTTCACGATTCAAGTATCCACCTCAACCACAACATCTTGTGATGAAGGGTGGTGCTGGAAGATGAGTCAGTTTGCCAGCGACCAAGTAA